>CAKRPM010000079.1 GCA_934378025.1 uncultured Eubacteriales bacterium
GTGACAATGTGCCCATCATCAAAGGTTCTGCGAAGGTTGCTTTGGACAGTGCTTCCACCGATCCCAATGCTCCTGAGTATGCTTGCATCAAAGAGTTGATGGATGCTGTTGACAGCTATATCCCGACTCCGGCCCGTAAATCCGACGAGCCCTTCTTGATGCCTGTTGAAGACGTTATGACCATTTCCGGTCGTGGTACCGTTGCTACCGGTAGAGTTGAGCGCGGCTGCCTGAAGATCAACGAAGAGGTTGAGATTGTTGGTTTGACCACCGAGAAGAAGAAAACGGTTGTTACCAGCATGGAAATGTTCAGAAAGATTTTGGACGAGGCAGAAGCCGGCGATAACATCGGCGCTCTGCTGCGTGGTATTCAGAGAACTGAAATCGAAAGAGGTCAGGTTTTGGCCAAACCCGGTTCCATTCATCCGCATACCAAATTCAAAGGCCAGGTTTACATTCTGACCAAAGAAGAGGGTGGCCGTCACAGCCCGTTCTTCTCCAACTATCGTCCGCAGTTCTATTTCAGAACCACCGACGTTACCGGCGTTATCACGCTGCCGGAAGGCGTTGACATGTGCAAACCGGGCGACAATGTAACCATGGACGTTGAACTGATTACTCCGATCGCTATTGAAAAAGGTCTGCGCTTCGCTATCCGTGAAGGCGGCAGAACCGTTGGTTCCGGCGTTGTTTCCGAAATCGACGCGTAACTTAAAAAAATAAGTAAATAAAAATATTCTTTTGGGGCAGGGTGCAATTCCCTACCGGTGGTTACAGCCCACGACCTTGTGTAAACAAGCTGAACAGGTGTAATTCCTGTGCCGACGGTTACAGTCCGGATGATAAAAAGAATGGTATTTACAATTTTGGCATCCCCATGGAATATTCATGGGGATGCTTTTTTATGATCCCCGGAAAGGAAAAGTATGAAAGAAAAAACGTTTCAACTGCGTACGATGACGATGACCGCCATGCTGGCGGCTGTCAGCATTGTACTGATGTATTTGGAGTTTTCGGTTCCGTTTGTTCCATCATTTTTGAAATTTGATTTTTCGGACTTGCCGGCGTTGATCGGAAGCTTTGCGTTCGGTCCGCTTTGCGGCGTTTTGATTTGCTTGGTGAAAAATGTGGTTCATTTATTTGCCACGATGACCGGGGGCATCGGAGAATTGTCAAATTTTTTGCTCAGCATGATTTTTGTACTTCCCGCCGGTATTATCTATAAAAAGAAAAAAACACGCCGCCGCGCTTTTTTGGGCGCATTGATCGGTACGTTTTCCATGGCGGCGGTCAGCGTGTTCACCAATTATTTTGTGGTGTACCCGATCTACTATAATTTCATGCCGAAGGAAACGGTGTTGGGGCTTTATCAGGCAATTTTTCCGTTTGTGAAAAACATGTGGCAGGCGCTGATCGTTTGTAACGTTCCGTTTACCATTGTAAAGGGACTGTGCAATACCTTGATATGCTTTTTGATTTATCACAAGATATCGCCGCTGCTGAAAGGAAAACGGTCATAAAAACGACAGCACCGGGGGTTTTGCCGTTTGAAGAATATCCACTCGGAAACGAGTGGATATTTTTTGCGTTATAAGGGGAAAATTTGCCGCTTGAGAGGTAAGGTGGCGTTTGAGGGGTAAGTTGTGGAAGTCGGGGTGTCCCGGCTGTTTTTATAAGGAGAAGATTTATGACACTATACATATTGGGTAATGGATTTGATTTGGCTCATAAACTCCCAACAGCGTATTGGGAGTTTCGAACGTATCTAAAGTCTGCACACCCGGAGTTCCTGGAAGCGTTCGAGGAGCATTATGATATTTATCCTTCAATGTCTGATGAGGCAAAAAAAGAATATTTATGGAATCGCTTTGAAAGCAATCTAGCTAATATCGATGAGGATAGCATAATCGAAAGTGGAACGAGCATTGAAATGGATCTGGAATCAGGAGATGTCGGAATCGAAGACACTCTGTACAGTTATTTTACAAATGAGTATCAGTACATTCAAAAACTATCGGTCTATTTAAAGGAATGGGTAAGAACTATTCGAATTCGAGATTGTTTGCCGCGAACATCAAAAATAAAAGATAATAGCGGTGATTTGTTTTTGACATTTAACTACACAGCGACGCTAGAGAATGTTTACCTGATCCGGCCTGACAAAGTAATTCATATCCACGGTTCGTTACGAGATTATACCCCTGACCCAGTAATTGGTCACGGAAACAAGATGCGAATTGATAGAATTAGTAAAAAAATCGAAGAAGCAGAGAGCCTATTTGACGAAAAATGGGTCAATATCTGTCGCGTGGTTAGAGATTATTACAGTACAACATTAAAAAATACCGATAAGTATTCAGGATGCTTAGAGCGAATAAGAAGATCCCAACCCGATGAAATAATAGTTGTCGGACATTCTCTTGATGGAATAGATTTGCCTTACTTTACATTAATCGATAATTATACGGACAACAAAAATATATGGACAATAGTTGTCCATAGGGATAAGGAAAAGTTGAAACTGGTAAACAGTTTGGTGACCGCAGGTGTCGACAGAAAGAGGATTAGAACTATACCGTCAGGTGAATTTTTTGATTTAGATGATACTGCTGCTGCGCATCGTATAACCGAATTAAGGTACAGGTTTTAATAACAATACGCCTCCCAACAGTAATAGTTGAGAGGCGTCGCTTTGTCCAGAAGTGTTTACTGATTTGTCTGTGTGGATGGGCATCCGCAAGGTTATCGAGCAGGTGAACGCAAACGCGGTGGCGGCATAAAAGCAGGCAAACAGCGTGATATCGGTATAAACAAAATAAAAAGGCGACGCGGCTGCGTCGCCTTTTTGTTGTTTTGCGAGGGCTTTGCCGGTGGGGGAAAGGGGAATTTGCGGCGAACAGAAAAAACTCCTTGATATACGGAAGTCAGGGCTTGCCGCCTCAACCCAAAATATATCAAGGAAGTTATAACTGTGAGCAAACCGTAAGCCGAGTTCTGTACTAAACGATCATCTATCTTGGACGCATGTTGCCACACGCCTCCAGCCACTCGTTCGAAACAAGCCGGACCGACTTATTGTTTCACTCAGTGTTGCACCGAATAGGGTTTACAGACCCCGTATGTCACCATACGGCGTGGTGAGCTCTTACCTCGCCTTTCCACCCTTACCGCATAAATGCGGCGGTATATCTCTGTTGCACTATCCCTAGGGTCGCCCCCGGTGGGTGTTACCCACTATCCTGTCCTGCGGTGCTCGGACTTTCCTCACACTCAACGTGCGCGATCGTCTGGTTTACTCACCAATTATCATAGCACAATTGATGAAAAAAGTAAATACTGTTTTTTCTATTGATAATATTGGTAATATTTATTATAATAAGCATATATAGGTGTTTTTTACCGTTGAAAGGAGGACATTTCGGTGACAATACAAGAATATTTTTCCGCACTGATGGGAAAAAATGTAACGGTCATCGGGATCGGCGTGTCCAACACACCGCTGATTCGAATGTTATGTGCCATCGGCGCCTGTGTTACGGCGTGTGATAAAAAGGATCTTCAGGCTTTGGGCGAGCAGGGAGAGGAACTGAAGAAATTAGGCGTTACGCTTCGCCTGGGACCGCAGTATTTGGAGGGGCTGACGGGGGATGTGATTTTCAAAACGCCGGGTCTTCGCTTTGATCATCCCGCATTGATTGCCGCCAAGGAACGGGGAAGCGTGATTACCAGTGAGATGGAGGTCTTTTTTGAACTTTGTCCCTGTACGGTGATCGCCGTGACCGGTTCGGACGGAAAAACCACGACGACAACGCTGATTTCCGAAATGTTAAAGACGGCAGGCAAAAAAGTCTGGTTGGGCGGGAACATCGGCAAGCCGCTTTTGCCGGAAATCGAAAAAATTCAAAAAGATGATTTTGCAGTGGTGGAGCTGTCCAGCTTTCAACTGCATACCATGCGGCGCTCGCCGCACATTGCCGTGGTGACCAACCTTTCTCCCAATCACTTGGATGTGCATAAAGATATGCAAGAATATGTGGACGCCAAGAAAAATATTTTCCGCTACCAGGGCAAGCAAGACATTTTGATTGTGAACGACGATAATGATATCACAGCCGCCTTTGTCGGCGAGCAAAAAGGGGCGCTGCGGCGATTCAGCTTCCGCCATGAAGTGGAGGGCGTATATTACAAAGACGGCGCCGTATGGCAGAATTTCGGGCATCCGGAAAAGCTGCTGGAACGTTCGGATATCCGATTGCCGGGCGATCATAATGTCGAAAATTATATGGCGGCCATCGCTGCCGTTTACGGCTTGGTCGATCGCAAGGATATTGTAAAGGTGGCAAGGACGTTCGGCGGCGTAAAACATCGGATCGAGTTTGTACGCGAGGTGGCCGGCGTTCGGTATTACAATGATTCCATCGGTTCTTCTCCGACGCGAACATTGGCAACACTTCGTTCCTTTCCCGCCAAGGTTCATCTGCTGGCAGGCGGGTATGACAAGCAAATTCCGTTTGATGAATTTGGAAAAGAGCTTCCGAATTATGTAAAGGCGCTTTACTTAACAGGTGCGACCGCCGCTAAAATTAAAACGGCTGTACAAAAAGGCGGAAACGGCGATACGCTGCCGATTTATGACGTTGAGGATTATCGTCAGGCGGTGCGTTTGGCCGCCGAAAATGCAAAGCCCGGCGACATTGTTGTGCTTTCACCGGCCTGTGCAAGTTTTGATCATTTTAAAAATTTTGAAGAACGCGGAAATTATTTTATAAAATGCGTTGAGGAGTTATAGCATGCAAAGTATCCGTCATTGGCTGAGTCTGCTCAGTCAAACCATTGCCGTTTCGGGGGATGAGCAAGGCGCAGCCCCCCTAATGGAAAAAATCAAACCGCTGTGCGATCGCGCCCTGCAAAATGCGGACGGCAGTGTGGTTCTGTTTAAAAAAAGCGCTCGTCCCGGTGCACCGAAAATTATGATGGACGCACATTTGGATGAGGTCGGTCTGATGGTGAATAAAATTGATGCGGACGGCTTTATTCATTTTATCAATCATGCCGGTGTGGACGCCAAAATTTTACCGGGAACACGGGTGCGCGTTTTGGGCAAACAGCCGCTTGTCGGCGTGGTGGCGGCAAAACCGCCGCATCTGTTGTCCAAGGAAGAGCGTGAAAAACCGATCAAAATGAAGGATATGGTCATTGACGTCGGACTGACGGAGGATCAGGCAAAGAATATGATCCGTGTGGGCGACGCAATTGCCTATGACAGTGCGTATATGCCGCTGTTGTCCAATTGCGTAACCGGTAAATCGTTGGATAACCGTGCCAGTATGGCCGTATTGTTAAGCCTGTTGGAAACGCAGCAAAATCGATCGTTTTTCGCCGATTTGTATATAACATTCAGCAGCGGAGAAGAATTCGGCGGGTACGGTGCAACGGCCCTGGCCCGAGAAATTTCACCGGATATGGCCATTGTACTGGATGTTTCCCACGCGGATATGCCGGGCGCGGATGCGGCTTCCTGCGGAAAGCTCTCAAAAGGCGTTATGATCGGCGTTTCGCCGGTGCTGGACAAAGGTCTGAGCGATCGCTTTTTGCAGTTGGCGCGTCAAAATAAAATTCCGTATCAAACGGAAGCTATGAGTTCAAGAACCTCTACCAATGCCGACAGCATTATGCCGTTGTGCGGCGGTATTCCGACGGCGCTTTTGTCCATTCCGCTTCGCTATATGCACACGCCGCAGGAAATTGTTTCATTGAATGATATGCTGACCGTGCGAAGCCTGCTTTCGGTATTTTTGGGAGAGGAGGGGAGCGTATGACGCCTTTTTTGAAAAAGCTGACAGAGTTTGACGGTGTTTCGGGGCAGGAATCCTCCATTTGCGCCGGAATTGAAACCTATTTAAGAGGAAATTTTGAATATACCAAAGATCGGATCGGCAATTTGTACGCCCATTCCCGCGCCTACCATCCCAATGAAATTAAACTGATGGTCAGTGCGCACATGGACGAGGTAGGACTGATGATTACCTATATTACCGAGGACGGTATGCTGCGGTTTGATACCGTGGGCGGTATTGACGAACGAATTTTGCCGGGCAAGGCGGTGCGCATCGGCCCCCAACAAATTCCCGGGGTCATCGGTTCGACAGCCATTCATTTGCAAACCAAAGAACAGCGGGACAAGGTTACACCGATTCGTCAAATGTATATC
>CAKRPM010000080.1 GCA_934378025.1 uncultured Eubacteriales bacterium
GTGCTTCACTGTGGGGAAAAATTTTGCCCTTTCGTTGGGCGCTTGTCTGAATGTCCCGGTAACATTTTATTCTCACCAGGAAGGGCATATTATGGCGGGTTTATACTCGGGTGCGTGTATGCAGCTGATGAAAGGCGATTTTTATGCGTTTCATGTGTCGGGCGGTACAACAGATGTGCTTCATGTAACACCGCAGAAAACAGGGTTGGATATCAAGCGTATCGGCGGTTCGAGCGATTTGCACGCCGGGCAGCTGATCGATCGAATCGGCGTTATGTTGGGGCTGGAGTTTCCTTGCGGAAAAAGTTTGGAGGCGTTGGCGGCAACGGCGCAAGCGTCTCGGCCGGTGAAGGTTTCGGTACGGGGCAATGAGTTTCATCTTTCCGGATTTGAAAACCAGGCCAAAGCCCTTTTGGAGCAGCAGATACCGCATGCGGAAATTGCACGGTTTGCCTTGGATGCGGTTGCCAAAACCTTGCATGCGGAAATTGCGGAACTGCGCAGTGCCGGTACGGAAAAACCCATATTGTTTGCGGGCGGCGTGATGAGCAATCGGTACATTGCCAAATATTTGATCAAACGAAATAAGAAAATTTATTTTTCCGCGCCCGAATATGCAACGGATAACGCTTTGGGAAATGCCGTTTTGCATACATATTTGAATTTCCCGCAAAAAAATTAAAATTTCTCTTGACGAACGCGCTAAAAAGTTGTATGATAGTTAAGTCCTTTGGGGGTGTAGCTCAGCTGGTAGAGCGCTTGCTTCGCATGTAAGAGGTCAGGGGTTCGATTCCCCTCATCTCCACCAAAAATTCCAAACGCGGTTGCGTTTGGAATTTTTTTTATAATTTTGAGGGAATCGAACCCTGAGAGGGCTGACGGCGTAAGGAAAAACAGTCCGGGTGACTGTTTTTCAGACGTCAGGTGCGAGTTGGGAACCGTAGCGAAGCGCCCGGTCAACGAGCAGGTGTGCGCATTGCGCACTTTCCCCTCATCTCCACCAAAAATTCCAAACGCGGTTGCGTTTGGAATTTTTTTTATAATTTTGAGGGAATCGAACCCTGAGAGGGCTGACGGCGTAAGGAAAAACAGTCCGGGTGACTGTTTTTCAGACGTCAGGTGCGAGTTGGGAACCGTAGCGAAGCGCCCGGTCAACGAGCAGGTGTGCGCATTGCGCACTTTCCCCTCATCTCCACCAAAAATTCCAAACGCGGTTGCGTTTGGAATTTTTTTATAATTTTGAGGGAATCGAACCCTGAGAGGGCTGACGGCGTAAGGAAAAACAGTCCGGGTGACTGATCTTTACTTAAAAAAATAGGCATGCGTTCGCCATCCAACCGCCAAAAAATGGCGGAGAACGGTAGCAACATGCCAATCTTTAACAATAGAATATTACAAAGTGAGTCGGCTGTCAATGATAGCTTTATGCAAAATTCTGCTAAATCAAAAAACAGCAATAAAACAGTCTTTATCCAAAAGAAGCAGTTGAAAGCGAGCGCCCAAAGGTTTATACTGATATCAAATAATAAGAGCGATGCGTTGAAAATTTCGGGGGTTGAGAGAGATGGATTATACAAATCGATTTGACGGAAAAGGTGAGATTTACGCGAAAGCAAGACCTAAATACGCCGCAGGATTTTTTGCTTATTTAAAAGACGAATTGGGGATTCCCGCAGGTAGCACTTTTGCCGACATCGGTTCGGGTACGGGGATTTTCAGCGAGCAGTTGTTGTCCTGCGGATATAAGGTTTTTGCGGTGGAGCCGAACGCCGATATGCGGAAAAAGGCTGAGGAAAAACTTTCCGAAAACGATAATTTTGTTTCTGTAAACGGCAGCGACGGTAATATGAATTTGCCTGGCCAATCTGTTGATTTTATTACTGCTGCACAGGCGTTTCATTGGTTTGATTGTAACGCGTTTATGCGTGAATGCAGACGTGTGCTGAAACCGGACGGAAAGATTATGCTTGTGTACAATTGCCGCGATGAGAAAGCAGCGTGTACAAAATCGCTTGCCGCCCTGCGATATAAGTATAATCCCGAATTTCACGGGTTTTCAAACGGCATGAGCAATGAAAAATGCATCAGTTTCTTTGCGGGAAAGTGCGATATATTTCGTGCCGATAATACGCAAATTTATGATCGGCAGGGGTATGTCAATCGCGTATTGTCCTCATCGTATTCTCTGAAAGAAAATGATGAAAGATATGCGGAATATCTAAAAGAGATTAACAAAATTTTTGATACTTTTTCGACGCAGGGCCGTATTGCCGTGCCGACCGAAACCGTTGCCTATATCGGTGCAATCAAGTAAACATATTTTTAGGGAATAACCGGAAAAAATGCGCCGAAAATAAAAAATCCGCGATCTGAAAAAGATGGCGGATTTTTTAAATTATAAATAGGGGAAAGATAGGCGGTTATTTACACAGAATGATTTTCTTTTTCGGTTTCGGGAAGTCCAAAGGAAGAACCGCGTTGGTCACAAAATAATCGATGTTTTGAATATTATTAACGTTAAAAAGTGATTTGCGGCCGATTTTTTCGCTGTCACACAAAAACACGGTTTTAGCCGCCGAACGGACGGCAATATTGCGAAGATTGCTTTCGGCTTCGGAATAATCTTGAATTTCGCCGTTTTCCAGAATACCGTAGGAAGAAAAAAACATGATGTCAATATTGAATTTTTCCACAGTTTGCTCGGCAATGCTTCCGAAATAGGCGAGAGAGTCAACCGCCAGCTGCCCGCCGGTTGCATAAAGCTTATGCTCGCCTTGCAAAATCAGTGCGGCCTTGGCACTGTTGGTAATAATCGTTAAATCCTTTTTATCTTTTATCGATTCCAAGAGATGCAGCGTCGTTGTGGAGGCGTCAATAAAAATCACATCGCCGTCTTGAATCAGCGACGAGGCGGCTTTGGCTACGGCGGCTTTGGCTTTGGTTTGAAAGCCGGTTCGAAAATCGATGGGTACGCTGACATTGGGATGAGAAAGCAGCATAGCACCGCCATGACTGCGGGAGATTAACCGCTTTTTATGCAATTCGGTCAAATCGCGGCGAATGGTCGGCGGGGAAACATAGAGCGTTTTGCTGAGCTGTTCCACGGTGGCGTAGCCGTTTTGGCGCAAAAGCGATAAAATTTGTTGTTGTCTGAGAGATTTCATGATTCCTCCAAAGAAATGATCGTTTTTGATCATTTATCGATTTTTCTTTTAAACATTGACGAAACCGTTGTAGTGCTGTAAAATAGTATACGATAAAAGATATGGAACGTCAATCTTAATTTAGAGGTGATCGAAAATGAACGATGTGAAAGTAATTGCATTTGACTTGGACGGCACGCTGACGCAGCATAAAAGTAAGCTCGGTGCCGAAAACCGCGCCGTACTGGAAAAGCTTGCGAAAAAATACAAGCTGCTGATGGTCGGTGCCGGACAATGCCGCCGTATTTTTGAGCAGATGGAGCATTTCCCGATTGATATCATCGGAAATTACGGTTTGCAGTATGCAAAATATAGTTCCGAAACAAAAGATATTGAGATTGTTCGCAGTGAAGAGATTGGCTGTGACCGTGAAAGTGTTGACGCGCGCGTGACGCAGTTGAGACATGATTACGGTTTTACCGAGTACAAAGGTGAAAATGTTGAATTCCATCCGTCCGGCTGCGTAACCATTCCGATTTTGGGCACCAAAGCGGACTTGGCCGACAAACTGGCCTACGATCCCGATCGCAAAAAGCGCAGAGCAATTTATGAGGATGTGTGCAAGCGCTTTTCGGATTATATTGTTTTTGTGGGCGGATCATCTTCTTTTGATATGGCACCCTTTTGGTGCCCAATGAGGACGCGATTGAAAAACTGAGTGCGGTTGTCAGTGATAAGACGGATTTGATTGTCGGTGTCGGCAGCGGTGTTATCAACGACACCTGCAAATATGTAAGCTTCACGCATAAACTGCCGTACTATATTGTGGCCACTGCACCGTCTATGGACGGTTATGCGTCCGTCGGTGCCGCAATGATTATCGGCAACATGAAAGTGACGTATGATGCGCACGTACCGACCGCCATTATCGGCGACGTTGATTTGCTGAAAACCGCGCCGATTGATATGATTAAATCGGGATACGGTGATATTATCGGCAAATACTCTGCGCTCAACGACTGGAAGCTTTCCCATGTGATCAACGGTGAATATATTTGCGAGTATGTTTATGATTTGACCTACAGCATGCTTTCCGAAACGCTGAAGATTGCCGACGGTATTTTAAAGCGTGAGGATGAAAGTATTCAAACGCTGATGGAGGCGCTGGTGACGGTCGGTATCGCCATGAGTTTTGTCGGCAATTCCCGCCCGGCTTCCGGAAGCGAGCATCATTTGTCCCATTTCTTTGAAATTGTCGGATTGCTGAAGGATGAGCCGTATTTCTTCCATGGTATCGATGTTGTTTACTCCACGGTGGTAACGGAGCGTATCAGAGAGAAAATCTTGAAATTGGATCATTTTGAAGCGGCGCAAAAATTCGATCGTGCCGCCTGGGAGAAAAATATTCATGAAATTTATCTTTCCGCGGCGGACGGTGTGATCGATTTACAAAATCAGCAAGGGTGGTATGAAAAAGACTATATCTCGATTTATAAAGAGAAATTTGAACAGATCAAACAGGTTCTTGCCGAGGTACCGTCTTCCGCCGAACTTGAAAAAATGTTGGCCAAGGTTGATTTAAACATGTCCGAATTTGAAAAAGAATACGGCGCTGAGAAAATTGAAAAGGCCACCTTCTTTGCCAAAGATTTGAAAAATCGATATACGGTTTTGTGGCTGTATTATACGCTTTTCTATAAAGACTAAAAAACTATGCACCCCGAAAGCATTACTTTCGGGGTGCATGTTTTTATATATGGGAGGCGTCCTTTTCAGCGGCGCACATTGCGGCTCATTGTCGGTCGAACGGCTCTTTTTTGCGGGTCGACGTAGGTAATAAATTTCACGGCGTACAGATCGCAAACCGTATACTGATCATTTTTTTCATCGTACAGCACCAAATAGCTCAGACCCACGGAGTGCAAAATGCCCTCGCGTGTTACGATGTTATTGGTGCCGATTAAAAAGTCGATAATTACATAAACGCCCAAATTATTGTACAGCAATTGTTGCATACTGCCGTCATAATTTTTGGAACTGATCATATTGTCAAGACTTGCAATTTCTTCCTGCCGTGTGCGTTGCATCGGCTCCGTTTGCATATTTTGTGATTGCATGTTTTGCATGGATGAATTGGCGGTGTTCGGCATGCTTTGCATATTAGTGTTTGGAATAGATTGCATATTGCGTTGCATTTGGTTTTGCGTCATTTGGGAGGATCTTCCCGTTGTGCCCGGCATGCTCTGCGTATTTCTTTGGGTTGCCCCCGACATAGTGCCGTTGGGATCGGGGACGGTGTTTTCCGGATAATTAGGTAAATTATTCATAGAATTTCTCCTTATGTATTGTCGTATTCGGATGTTGGATTGTAAAAGCAGTGATCGCCGATGCGAACATGAAAATAACCAACGCTGCTGGGAAAGCTTTGCCTGCAACTTGAGGCGAAGGGGTTATAAAACCAAAGTGCGCTTTCCAATCCATACAGCTTGTTGCCGGCAATGGCCCAGTCGGCGATGTCATAGTGAACGTCCGTCGGATTCATGTTGTAAATATTTTGCGGATTGTATGAGCCGTTTTCCACCTCGCTTGCACATACAAACTGATAGGGCTGATAAATGATGTTTCGAATACTGCCCTGGCCGACACGCTGGTATTCGCCGCTCGTGGCATTTACGCGATTCATGACAACGGTGGCAACAGCACGCATGCCGTTATCGCCTTCGCCGCCGGCTTCACATTCAATCAGTCTTGCGAGAAGTTCTCGATCAGAATAAGCCATAATACCTCCTTTTTTCGCCCGTTACACTGTATGCGGGTCAAAAGATAAATATGCTATTTGACAAATCATAAAAATATGTTATTATATTAAGATAGAATATTATATTGGAGTAGTAGGATGAATACGAAAAGCATGACCGGGTTCGGCAAGGCGCAGCAGCTGGTTTCAGGCAAAACCATCAATGTGGAAATTAAATCCGTTAATCACCGTTATTTTGATTTTAACGGTCATTTTCCGAAATTTTTGAATTTCATGGAAGATGAGTTAAAAAAGGCCGTCGGCAGACAC
>CAKRPM010000081.1 GCA_934378025.1 uncultured Eubacteriales bacterium
GTCAAATGGGCCTCGGACAACGGAATTGTAAACGGCGTCAGCAGCACAAAATTTGCACCGGAAGAAAATGTAACGCGTGAGCAGATTTGCAAGATGATGGTGACCTACTGCAAGTTTGCCGGCATCACCCTTAAAAACATCCGCGAACCGATCGTCTTTAAGGACAACGCAAAGATTTCCGGCTGGGCGAAGCAATACGTGCAAAAATGCCAGACAGCAGGACTGGTCAACGGTTCGGGCGGATACTTCAATCCCCAGGGCAATGCAACCCGTGCGGAAGTGGCCACGATCCTTATGAATTTCGATGACAACTATAATGTGCTGTAAATATTATACAGTCTAAAACATCCCAAAAATAAAGCCCGGCACCTTCGGTGCCGGGCCTTAATTTTCGACAGTTGTCGTGTTGATCCTTTATGATTTTAAAGGGGTTTTCCATGTCCTGCTGCAATTCACGCCCCCAAACCGACATTTCACGAAATTGCCGCTCGAAAGGGATCGAAATCCTGTATAATATCTCTGTAAAATACTGCTTAAAAAGGGGCGATCACCATGCGTAAATTTAAGGAGCTGAGCGGCAAAGAAAAAGCGGAATATGCGGCAATTATCCTCTTGCTTCCGCTGTTTCTTCTGTTTCGTCAACTCGGCAAAAACATTAAATGGCTGTCGTTGCGCAAGCATCAATTAACCGCTTGCGCGCTGTGTGCGGCGCTTATTTTGGGCGCGTTGCCGCTGACGGCCTTTGCCGATAACGTATCCCTTACGGTCGTGACGGAATTTGCTATCGGCGTAAATAAAATCAATGTCAAAAATTCACCCGACAATTCTTGGACCTACGGCTACGATACTGCAGTAGTGGCAAAAGATGCCGCAACATTACCCTCGGGCGGCTGGACTTGGGCTCTTCAATCCAATCTTACCACTGCGGAGTATACTCTAAAGCTGAAAAATTACAACGGTTCCTACATTCTTGCAAAAAATGTGGAACTGCATTCCGGCAGTCGTTGCAAACTTACTTTGGAGCTTTCCGGTTACAATACCGTCACCTCACAGAATTACGGTCTGCGGCTGGGCTACTGCGATGTCCTGCTTACCGGCGACGGAAATCTCACCGTAAAGACCACCGATAACTCGTCGGCCTTTGAAGCAAGCTCCCTAACGGTGGATCTCCCGTCCAATAGAACACTGGATATTACCGCCACCGGCACGCAGAGTTACGGTTCAAGCGGTATCCATGCCGTATCGAATTTTTCGCTGCGCAGCGGCACGGTTAAAGTGGATATTACCAATACCACCGGTCAATCGGATTGCGGTGCGGTCGGCATTGAAGCCGGTGCCGTCACCGTGGACGGCGGTTCTTTGAAAATTGTTTCCTCAAATCCGAATGAAAACGGCACCTCATGGGGAATTCGCGGAATTTCGAAATACAATAACGAAAAGAACGTGTGGGAATATCCTGCGGAGGTATCTTTTAACGACGGTTTGATTGATATTAAAGCCGGTGTGGCTGCCGATACGCTCAATGCCCCGAAAGTTTCCGACGCGATTAAGCTTTGGGCGGGAAAAGCCGACGATCGCTCCGATAAAGAAATATACAACCCCGAAAAATTCCAAAGCTATACCTACTTTACCACCGAACATGTGCACTGCAAATGCGGCGCCATGACTTCGCATAAGGAATTGCAAACCTGCTCCTATTATCGTAAAGAATCCTATCAACCGTGGACGGACAGCACCGCCATGCCGGGCTCCGGCACCTTCTATTTAAAGAATGATGTCGTATTAAGCAGCACCTGGGAGATTTCAGGAACCGTCAATATTTGCCTGAACGGTCACAGCATTATCGCCGGCGGCAACTTTGATGCAATAAAAATCACCGACGGTTCGCTTACCTTATCCGATTGTTCTCCGGCAGACCGGCAAGGCAACATCACACATGCACCCGGCACTGTCGGCAGAGGCATTGTCACCAAGGAATTTACCCGTTACACCACTGCCTTGAAAATGTACGGCGGTAATATCACCGGCAATTCCGGTGAAAACGGCGCCGGAATATACTGCGGAACCAGAGCAGAGGTTACCATTAAAGGCGGCACCATTACCAACAATACCGCCACGGAAAACGGCGGCGGCCTGTATTGTGCAGGCAATGCTTTCCTGGACGGCGGCACCATTTCCGGCAACTCCGCAAAATACGGCGGCGGCATATATATCATCAAAGGAAATGTCAGCGACTCGGTGTATGACGCGGTTGAAATGACGGGCGGCACCGTCACCGAAAATACCGCCACGGAAAGCGGCGGCGGAGTTTACGACAGATACCGTTTTGTTTTGCGCGGCTTTAAGGAGGGCTTCTCCTCCTCTTATGATGTGGGAGATTGCACCGCCGTGGTGCAGAACAACACCTCGGGTCCCGAAGGCGCAAAAATAACGGATAATGTTTCTTTCAGCGCAGGACAATGCCTGCACCTTTGGAACAACTTTACCGGCGGCTATGTGTCTTTGCATCTGACAGGGGAGGATACTACGGCTGCCATTCCGTACACCAACCTGACCAGCACCTTCCGAATCATTAAAGGCACCGCCTCCACCCTGCATTGCGACGATCGGAAATTTATGCCGCAGCTGGATGCATCCAAAAATAAAATTGTACTTGTCAAAGCACTGAAAACCCTTTCGGAAGCGGACTTTGACTTTACACCGCCGTCCGGAAATCTGACGTATGACGGTCAGATAAAAACGGCGGCCGTCACTGCCAAAGCAGGGATCAATTGCGGAAAAATCACCGTTAAATATTATGATGAAAACCATGAGCGGGTCTATGAACCCAAGAAAGCCGGAACCTACACCGTTTCGATCGATCTTGAAGAGAATGAAACGTATGCCGAGCTCACCGATGTTCATGCCGCAAGCTGGAAATTTACCATCACACCCAAAGATGTATCTGCCTCTGAGATTGAAATTACCGGCATGGATCAAACCTATCTATATACCGGTGCTGCCATTAAGCCCACTCCCACTGTTACGGTGGATGGCAACAAACTCACTCTAAACAAGGATTATACCGTAACCTACGAGAACAATACCAATATCGGCACTGCCGGCGTAACGGTAACACTCAGCGGTGATTACCGCGGCAGCCGCAAACTCAAATTCAGCATCACCTACGGTCATGCATCCGAGCTCATGTATACCCTGCCGACGGCCAATGAAAACGGTTGGTACAACGGAGATGTCGTCATTTCTGCGAAAAACGGCTTTACCATCGGCGAAACGGCGCAGAGCTTTTCGGATAGTCTGGTATTGACCGGCGAAACCGCAAGAGGCGGCAAGCAAATCTTCTTAAAAGCGGCAAGCGGCGAGGTTTATTGTACCGTCATCTCTTATAAAATCGATCGTCAGGCGCCGAGCGATGTGAAGATTCGGTATAATGAAAGCGAATTTAAATCCTTGCTCAATCGGCTGACCTTCGGGCTGTTTTTCAAGAACACCGTAAAAGTTGAAACCACCGCCACAGACGCCCTCAGCGGAATCGATCAAATTCAATATTTTGCTGCGGACGCCGAGGTGCAAGATCCCGAAAACATCACCGGGTGGGAAAACAGTCTGACCATTACCGCCCAAAGCAAAAAGATGATCTATGTGAAGGTAACCGACAAAGCCGGTAACCGCGTGATCCTGCTCGATCAAGGGGTCGTAGTGTACAGCGACAGTGCTGTTTCTCCCGCCACGGCAACCTTTGACCTTAAAGACGGCAACAGAAAAGATATTGACTTTACGATCAGCTTCAACGGCAACACCTTCCGCGAGCTTAGAAACGGAGAAACGCTGCTGGTGAGCGGCAATGACTACACCGTTTCCGGAAATGCCATCACCGTTTCCAAGGAATACTTTGCCCGCTTCGGTGCCGGAACCGTGCAGAATTTAACCTTTGTATTTGATCCGCTGGGTGAGCGTGCGGCAACGGACGGCACAGTGGTTGCAGCCATTCGCATTATTGATTCCACCCATGTCCACAATCCTGTGAAGCATCCTGCCAATGCCGCCACCTGTACAAAGGACGGCAATATCGAATATTACACCTGCACCGGTTGTAACGAACGGTTTAAAGACGCAGCCTGCACGCAGACGGTAACGGAAAACGAGATCATCCTTAAGGCACTCAATCACGAGGGCGCAGTTTTGACGGACGCCGTCACTGAGCAGTGCACGACCGATGGAAACCTGGCTTATTGGTACTGCGCTCACTGCAACCGCTATTTTGCCGATCGCAACGGCGCGTTGAACCCCGAAAAGGCCTATCCGAACAAGGATACATTCGTGAAAAAGGCGCTTGGTCATGACTTTACGGAATGGTATGTCACCACCCCGGCCACCTTTACGGAAAAAGGCGAAAAGATCCGCGCCTGCAATCGCTGCAACAAACAGGAAACCGAAGAAATCGCAAAACTTGTCCCCACCATGACCAAGGGACAAAACGGAAGCTTTACACAAAAGAAAGATTCCTCTCTGACGTTTGGCAGCAATCTGCCGTTAGATGAAAATGCGGTCATTTCGGTGGATGGAAACGTGCTGCCGAACAGCGCATATCGGCTGGCGGGCAAATCGGATATTACCCTGTCGGAAAGCTATCTTAATAAGCTTGCTGCCGGCAACCATACACTTTCGATTCAAACAGCGGACGGCACAGTGAAAACCACTTTCACCGTTGTAGCGGCAAAGGGTAACGAAAACCCGACAACCCTTCCGGGGAAATCACCGCAAACCGGTGACAGCCGCCGGTTTGCATGGTGGATTGTACTGCTGATCAGCGGTCTTTCGCTGACCGGTGTAACCGTTTCCCGAAAGAAGAAAAAATCCGCAAAATAATCAAAAATCCTTTTAAAAAGGCGACGGAAAATTTTCCGTCGCCTTTTTTCGGGCGGTTTATGAGTTGTTCTTTTGGGGGTGATAGAAAAGCTGTGTTGTCTTGCCCCTGCATAGAAGCCAAGTTTTCTGTTTGTCCGAAAAATTTTACAGTCTTGACTCGGACGTCCCAATGAAAAGCAAAGTGCTTTTCATCCCGCCTGATGATTGCGGCTTTATCAACAAAGCGGTCGGCTCTGTATGGAGCCGACCGCTTTGCTTTTGATAAACTCTTATTTTTTCAAAAACTTTTTCCTGCCGAAAATCTTCACACCGGTGCAAACGCCGCCGCTGATGAAAAACAGCGCCGTCCACAGCAACAGATCTCTGCGCTCCCCGGTCATCGGGGACTTTCCGCCCTTCGGCAGTCGGGCAGTTACGGTCGCCGCTTTGGTAATTTCTCTCGCGGCCGACGCGTCGCGGTAATATTTATTACAGCCCTCGCAGTACCAGTATTCTATATTCCCCTCGGCGTCCTTGGTCGCCGCCTTTGCGTCGATATGCTTGAGCTCGGAGTGGTTGTTCGGATCCATCTCGCCGTAGGCATTCCCGCAAAATGCGCAAATTGCATGATCTTTGCAGGTCGCTTCGCCGCCCGAACAATCTTCGGTTTCGGAAGCATTGCAGCCGTCCACCGTGCATTTGCGGGTGTGCGTGCCATCGCCGTTTGATGTCCATTCACCGAAGGTATGCCCATCATTGGCCGTCACGGTCATTTCGGCCTTGTTACCGGCCTTATCGGTGACAACGATCTTCTGCTCACCATCCGCCGGAGAGAGGACAAAACTGCTATTTTCAGCAAGCGTGACCTTTGTTCCGTTTACCGTAACGGTATCCACGTATTTCTCGGTAATCGTAACCGTCTGCGCCGCGCAATAGGTTTTGCCGTTCTCAACGCCGCCGATTACGGGCATTGTGCCGTCCAGCACCACACCGGTTGAACAAATATAAGAAGCATTGCCTGTCTGATCGGTCAGTCTGACATAGATAATATACTCGTTATCGGGGTCGATACTAAGCGGTGCGGTGTATGCTGTAAATGCAGCACTTGCAAGCTCCGCTTCGGTCAATTCTTTTGCCGACAGCAAATATTCAATCTTAACGGTATCACCGCTGTTATCGGCTGCGGTAACCGTCACCGTCTGCGTTTCCTTAAAGAACAGTCCAAAAGTAATTTTATTTAAAAGGCTGTTCCACTTGTTTTCACCGATTTTGATTTCACCGGTCGGCTTTTCGATATCTTTCCACTGTGCCGTGATTGTGATATTTTCCGCAGGCATAGT
>CAKRPM010000082.1 GCA_934378025.1 uncultured Eubacteriales bacterium
GAAGCTGTGAAGAAGTCCAAAAAGCTCTTAAAGTTCGTTTTGGACGACGGAACCGGCGTAGATCGGGTCATTTTGAGCGGTATTCACGAATATTATGAGCCGGAAGAACTGATTGGTAAGACCTGCATTGCGATTACCAATCTGCCTCCGAGAGCGATGATGGGCATCGACTCCTGCGGTATGTTGATCTCCGCTGTGCATCACGAAAACGGCGAAGAAAAGTTGCATTTGTTGATGGTCGATCCTCACATTCCGGCAGGTGCGAAGCTGTATTAAGATGATATACCGTTTTGTCCAATAGACAGGGATATGCTTCATTTGTTGCGGAAATCGACGCAAACAAGAAAAATCGTATAATCAGTACAGTGAGTGGGCAATTCCAATCGGAATTGCCCATTTTTAAAACAAACAGAAATACAAATCGAAATTTTGGAGGTAGATTGAAATGAGTAAATCAAAAAGATTTGAGGTAATATATCAGGAAAATGGCATAGTCGGTGAGAAAACAATCTATGTGGATAAAGAAACCGGAGTAAATTACCTTTTTATTGCAAGTGGATTTTCCGGTGGACTGACACCACTGTTAGATTCAGAAGGAAAACCTGTTATTACAAAATAAAGTGTTGATAGTCAACTTGTCCTTTGAGAGAGGAGAAATCCTTTTCTCAAAGGGCTTTTTGTTTGCAAACTGCAAGACAAAGCCAAAACTTCTATTTACAATTTTTGATCATTCCATAAAGAAGGCGCAAAGGCCATGGCGATTTCGGCGGCAAGATTTTTATTGCGGTTGAAATTGGCCGAAAAATATGATAAAATAACTGCAAAAGCTTGTATCAGCCATCCTTTGCGGTTATTCTATTTTGATTGCCCTTTTTCTCGCTTGCGGGGCGGGCAAATGAAAAAGACGGAAAATAATACCATAAAGATTTGCTTTATGGTATATGGATTTTTGTATCCGCACGCGATTTTTTTGGAAATGCGGTGCGTTTTAAATAAAAGCAGACTGCCGATATCATTTCAAAGATTGAGGATGTTATTATGAATCTTATGATATGTGATGACCAAAAAAACGAACTTGAAAATATGCGGCAAATCGTTTCCGAATACGCCCATACACATTCGGAACTTTCGTTTGCCGTAAAATGTTTTTTAAATCCATTCGATATGCTGGGTGAAATAGGTAAAAGCGGTGCTCCCGATATTGCGCTGCTGGATATTTGTATGCCCGGCATTTTGGGGACGGAGGTTGCACGGGAGATCATCAGCAAAAGCGATGAGGACACCGATATTATTTTTCTGACAACAAGCTCCGATTTTGCGGTGGAAGCGTTTGCTCTTCATGCGGGTGACTATCTTACAAAGCCGTACACCAAACAGCGGCTGACGGACACGCTTGACAGAGTGATTGAGAAGCGGCGCAACCGTTTATACATCCCTATTTCGTGCGGAAAGGAAATTCACCGTATCGATTTGTATAATGTTTTGTATGCAGAGGCAAGAAATCACAGTGCGGAAATCCATTTGAAATCCGGCAAGTGCCTGAAAACACACACGACGCTCACGGAACTTAAAAATCTATTTCGGGGTGTAAACGGTTTTGCGGCGGTCGGTGCGTCGTATATCGTCAACCTGCGCTGTGTGCAAAGTCTGTTGGAAACCACCCTTGAAATGTCCAATGGGGATCGCATACCGGTTCCCAGACGGCTGAGAGGGGAACTGAAAAAGCAGTATTTTGATTTTTACACAAGGGAGGCAACGGGAAAATGATACGGCAGCTTGTGGCTTTAACCCTGACGGTCCTGATGCATATCGTTTGCTTTGCCATTATGAGTGAACGAAAATATTCCGTTAAAAAGACAATTTCAATTTATTTCGTCTTTTTAACCGTCTTTGTCTGCCTTGCAATGTTTGTTTCCCGAGTACTGTTTGACATTCACTCTTTTTATGCTGCTTCTCTTGCGTTTGTGAGTACCATCTTGGTGTCGTTTATTATTTTTATGTTGACTTCGACAGATCCTGCTTGTAAAAAAGTGTTTTTGTTTCTCAGCTATTCATCGCTGTTTTGCATTTTTTTCTGCAGCTCCGCCATGATCAGCAGTGTTTGGTTTAAGGAGGAATTCGGCGTTGCTGCCGTATACGCAAAAACGTTTATAAGAACCCTGTTGTATCTGCCGGCCATAGGGGCATATATCGCCTTTTTTCGCCCGGCGATGCGAGAGGTGCCGGGTTCAAATAAAAAGATTTGGCACTCTATCTCGTTGGTTTCCGTGCTGTTTTTGATCGTATTTTCTGTATTTTGCTTTGTTTATTCTATGAAAAATGATTTCAGGGCGTGGTACAGCCTTCTGTTTGCCGCCACTGTTCTGATTTATTTTTCGGTATTGTGGATTATTTTCGGCATGATCCGCTATATGATCAAGGAAAGCAGAATGGAACTGATCGAAGAAAATATGAAATATTTGCAAGGCCAGCTTAAAACTGCAAAAGAAAACGAGTTATTTGCCAAAACCATCCGTCACGACGCCCGACATCACAACCGGAATATTGTCGCCATGCTCCGAAAGGGAGAGATCAATGAAGCCTTGCACTACATAGAACAGTATAATGAAAGTCTGGACGCTGCAAGACCTAAAGAATTTTGTCCCCATGTGACTGTAAACGCCATACTCAGCAGCTTTTACAACAAAGCGCAAAATGACGGAATCCATGTTTCTGTCGAAGCGGATACACAGGAAGAAATCGCCGTCAGTGATATGGATTTTGTCGCAATCCTCTCCAACCTTTTGGAAAATGCCATCAATGGCTGCAAGGAATGCGGCGCACACGGCGAGATAACGGTCAATATCCGAACGGTTTCGGACAAAACCGTTATTGTGTGCAGTAACCCCTGCAAGTCGGGGCTTGTTATTGAAAACAGCATAATAAAGCAGAAGGGGATCGGCATGGAAAGTATGATGACAGCGGCGAGAAAATATGACGGTGATATAAGTTACCGCTTAGAAAACGGCATCCTCACCCTATGCGTTATCCTGAAAACCTGACCTCCCAAAAACCAATTGTGTTTAAAAAATGACCAATTACGAAGAAAACCACCTATATAGGTGGTTTTTTTGTT
Organism: uncultured Eubacteriales bacterium; assembly: GCA_934378025.1. Lineage (GTDB taxonomy): Bacteria > Bacillota > Clostridia > Oscillospirales > QAKW01 > Firm-08. The sequence continues at coordinate 3,116 of CAKRPM010000082.1, forward strand.
ATACTTTATTAAATTAAAGCGTCCGGAGGTGAAAGCGCATGTTTTTCAGCAAGAAGAAGCTGACCTTTGATACGGCAGCAAAATTCAATTATGAGCTGGATACCAATGAAAAATTGAAAACAGCGCTGAAAAACCTCTCCCTGCGACGGAGTGAAATGAGTAAAAAGCACTATCTGATCGAGCTGCTGGCGCTGTTCAACGAAGAAGGCTTTGATTTATCGCTCAAGGAGCTTGATATGCTGCTCCTTCTACGGAAGAAAACAGACCAGATGCTCTTGGAACAGAGAAATAAACAAGCTATCGGAAGGGGAACGGAACCGAATGGTGAGAGATAAGAGAAAAAGAATAATCAATCGCCTGTCGGCGGTGTTGTGTCTTATTACCGTACTTTCTCAGCTTGTCGGCACGGCACCGTGGAACAGCGGGCTTTCCGCCCATTCGGCGGCGGTATCTTCGCCCATTGCTTTGAAAAGAATAGACGGTAGCGGAAAAGCCTTCATTTATCACAGCTTTTCGGAAACGACAGAGTTTTTGACCGGTCAGACCTATGCGTTTTTAAACGGTATTTACGGCGAAGAGGATGCGGTTTCCTCACTGGGTGCAGGGGCGATCTTGAAAGCGACAAATGTGTCAAACAGTTCTGCCAGCTATATAAAATATAAGTATGGAAATGACGCTGCGGTAAAGGTTTATGTGGATGTGATCACACCGGGCAAGGATTTTGACGGCTGTGTAGTCGGCGGACTTTATAAGGTTCCAAATGCTAAAACGCCGACGGAATACCGTTATTTTTGCGGATACGGCGGCGCGCGAAACTGCGGACCATACTACGCCTATACCTATGAAGAGGAAAGCGTTACTTTCAGCGGCGTATCGGCTTCACTGAACAGTATTGAAAAGCAAGGCTCGGAAAATTCGTCGGATTACACCGTTACGATCCTCTATGACGGAGATAAAAGAAAGGTTTTAGACCACGATAGCTATACGGTGGCATTTACTGCCCCCGACACGGTTACCTTTGTTGTTTCTGACAGCGTGGGAAATTCCATTACAGCGAATTTCCAATCCCCGTTGGCAGTACGTTATAACGGGAACAGCGAAAATACGGGCAATGTTCCTTCCACGCAGGCGATTTGGAAGGGAGAAAGTGACAAAATTTCTTCTCAAATACCGACCCGCTCTGGTTATTCGTTTGTAAACTGGAAAGACACACAAGCAAACAAGAATTATTCGGCAGGGCAGAGCATTACCCCTGCGAAATCAATGCAGCTTTCGGCTCAGTGGAAGGACAGTCGGGCACCGAATATCGGCTATACGCCTACGCAGGTGATGACGGGCGATTCCGATGAGGACGTGAAAAAAGTAATACAGGCCGCACTCACCATCACGGATAATGAGCCTGTTTCGGAATGTACCGTTACGGTGACTTTGCCCGCTGGCTTTACCAAAACGCCGGGCAATAAAAATGTTACGGTGAAAGTCACGGATAAAGCGGGAAATATCGCCACGAAGACCTGCTCGGTTTATGTTTCTTCTTATGTGGATATTTCGACGCCTGTTTTCACGGAAAGTACAAAAAATCTCACTGCAACGCTGAACAATCCCGGCACGGACACGGTTACGGCAAGCGGCTTTGTGTGGGGCGTTATGAACTCGCCGAGTCTTACCGTAAATAACGGCAAAGCAACAACATCGACCGTAGCCGGCAAGGCAGGCGACAAAATTTCCGTCACGGCGAATAACCTGCAAAAGGGTGTAGAATATTATGCCAGAGCGTATATTACCGCAGGCGGCGTCACTTATTACAGTGAGGAGATTGAAATAGGGCTGGGGCTTCCTGCATACGGCACCTTTACAATTGCGCACAGCAGTAACGGTACCTTTACGGTTACAAGGAGCGGCGGAAGCGAGGGCGCGCAGACCGTCTATTATCGCACGGTGAACGGTTCGGCGGTAGGCGGTACACATTTTACGCACAAATACGGCACGCTGACCTTTGCTGCCGGCGTGACCTCCAAAACCATAACGATAAGTGAAAAGACCGCAAACACAGCGTACAGCGGTAAACCTGCCACCGCCTATAGTAACGCAAACCGCACCTATTCGGTGGAAATTTATCGAGTGGTCGGCGGCGGAAGTCTGGGCAGTACAACGAGCGCCGCAAGGACGATGAACAATAGCTCGTCTTATACAGTGAGTCGAGATTACTATACCAGAAGCAGAAATTTTGCGTCGTACAGCGAGGAGACGACGCGCGGCGACTATGAGAGCGACAAATTAGGTTGGTATAATGGGGTAACCGGAAGCGCTGCTTCACGCACAATAACAGTCAGTGTTCCGGACCTAAATGCGGACTACTGGAAAAATACAGCAACCGGGCTTTTATATTTGATGCAGGTTCAAATTAAAGAGAAAGACGCCGGCTATCAGCACATTCAGATCACACCCGGAGGTTCTATAAATACAAGCTTCTACCCATACGATGGGGGTTACAGAGGATTTTCTGATTTTAACGATATGAACCCTGCTGCCTACGCAATGACCTTGGAACACGGGGGATCCGGCAGCGCAAATAAAAACTACAACCAATACTCTTTCCCGTCCAAGGCCGGAACTATGGCAAGGGCGCCTACCAACGAATATATAAAAAGCGGATATGGGGACACAAGCGGGCTGATCTTTCCTGTTACACAAGAAAAAATCTCCATTGGCTACAGCGGCAGCGGCACCGGCAGTGACGAATGGGTGGAAAAGAATGAAAATCATTTTATCAAGTTGCTGGACACCAGAGAACCCCAGCTTGTCGCAGTCGCTCCTATGGCCGGCGGGACTTACAAAGTGGGAGATTCCTTTACGGTATCTCTGATTTTTGACGAGATTGTTGACAGTCAGAACAGCGGCACTCTTTCGAATGTTGTGGTGAATACTTCCTGGGGAAAAGCCTATTATGTCGGCGGCGCAAATACCAACGTTCTGTATTTTAAAGGGACAATAGCGGCCAATGCAAACACAACGCTCACGGTCAACAGCTTTACAA
>CAKRPM010000083.1 GCA_934378025.1 uncultured Eubacteriales bacterium
CATTTGCGAGAATAACAGTTGGGTCTTTTTAAATTTGGAGCAGCACGCCTGCACCTTCATCAATAAAGCGGGGCAGCGCATTTTGATCGAATTTCCCGATTCGCCCGCGCTGGTGCTTTGGACGCCGCCCGAGGCCGAACTGCTTTGCATCGAGCCGTGGAACGGCCGACCGGACAGCACCGACGGTCTTCCCGAACAACTGGCGGAAAAACCGGACGTGATCTTACTGGCGCCGGGAGAAGAAAAAACCGTCAGCCATACGCTGAGTCATGTAAAATAAAAAAGAAACGGAGAAAAAATATGTGGTTTTGGTTTGCGCTGATTGCGCTTTTATGCTGGAGCGGATCGGATTTATTTTCAAAAATCGGATGCCGCGACGCAGATGATAAACTTTCTCATCTGAAAATGGTCGTCGCCGTCGGCGTCGTCATGGGGCTTCACGCCGCCTACGAAATTTTCATCGGCGGTACGAGCATTACATTTTCGGTCATTTTGACCTATTTGCCGGTCTCGGCACTGTACATTGTATCCATGGCCGTCGGCTACGTGGGGTTGCGCTATATCGAGCTTTCCATTTCCTCCCCTATCTGTAATTCCAGCGGCGCGGTGGTGGCCGTGCTGTGTTTGATCACCGGCGGCGCGTCGGAGCTCAACACTTGGCAGCTGGTCGCCGTCGCACTGGTTTGCCTGGGCGTTGTCGCACTGGGCATCGTGGACATGACGGAAAATGACGAGGCGCGCGCCGCCCGTCAGCAAGCGGGCAATCAAAAATATGTAAAATCGCTGATCGCCCTGTTGCTGCCCATCATCTATTGTCTGCTGGACGCACTGGGCACCTTTGCGGACTCTCTGGTACTGCAAAAGCTGGATGAGGACGCCGCCAACGTCGCCTATGAGCTTACCTTCTTTGCCGTCGGGATGCTCTGCCTGCTCTACATCACCGTATTTAAAAAGCAAAAGCTGCTGCCCCGAAAAGAAGCGCCGAAATATGCCGGTGCGATTTTTGAGACCGCCGGTCAGTTTGCGTATATTTACGCCCTTGCGGACGAACAGCATGTCGCGCTGGCGGCACCGATGATCTCCGCCTATTGCATTGCAAGCGTGCTGTGGAGCCGTCTGTTTTTGAAAGAAAAGCTTTCCGTAAAACATTATCTTTGCATTGCACTGACCGCCGTCGGCATTGTCATACTCGGCATTTTTGACGCATAAGCTTGTACGGAGGGGGACAAGAGTATGACCACACTGAACAAACTGAAAGTCGGACAAAGCGGCGTCATTACCGCCGTGGGGGGCGAGGGCGCGCTGCGCCTGCGATTGCTGGACATGGGATTGATTCCGAAAACCCGAATTAAAGTACAAAAAATCGCGCCGATGGGCGATCCGATGGAATTGCACATCCGCGGATATGAACTGACGCTTCGCATGGAAGACGCCGAAAAAATCGAGGTGGAGGAGGACGCATGATTTTTGCACTTGCCGGCAATCAAAATTGTGGAAAAACCACGCTGTTTAACTGCTTGACCGGATCCAACCAACACGTCGGAAATTTTCCCGGCGTCACGGTTGATCAAAAAATCGGAGAGATTAAGGGCGTTAAAAATTGCTCGGTGGTGGATCTGCCCGGAATTTACTCCATTCGGCCGTATACCAACGAGGAGATTGTGACAAGGGACTTTATCCTCAACAATCATCCGGACGGCATTATCAATATTGTAGATGCAACCAATATCGAGCGCAATTTATACTTAACGCTGCAGCTTTTGGAACTGAAAATTCCCATGGTCATCGCCTTAAACATGATGGACGAGGTACGCGGCAACGGCGGTACGGTGGATATTGCAAAAATCAGCAAAGCGCTGGGGGTGGACGTCATCCCGATCAGCGCCGTTAAAAACGAGGGCGTCAGCGAAGTGGTGGATAAAATCGTTGCGGCGGCAAAAGGCAGAAAGCTGCCCGCGGTCACCGATTTCTGCCGCAGCGGCCCGGTACATCGGTGTATTCATGCCGTCAGCCATCTGATTGAAGATCATGCCGATCGGCTGCGCATTTCCGCCCGCTTTTGCGCCACGAAGCTCATCGAGGGCGACACTTCGTTTGTCAGCCGCCTGGAAATCAACGAAAATGAGCAGGAAATGATCGAGCACAGCATCGTGGAAATGGAGCACGAACACGGCATGGATCGCAACGCGGCGCTGGCGGACATGCGCTACGCTTTTATTGAATCGGTCTGTCGGGATTCGGTAGTCAAATGCAAGGAAAGCATCGAACATAAACGCAGTGTAAAAATCGACGGGATTTTAACGCACAAATATTTTGCGCTTCCGCTGTTTTTACTGATTATGCTGCTGATTTTTTACCTGACGTTCAACGTGGTCGGCAAAGCGCTCAGCGATTTGCTGGCCCTCGGCATTGACTATATTACCCAAGGCTTTGACAAAGGACTGACCGCCTATCAGATCAACCCCGTGGTTCATTCGCTGCTGATTGACGGCGTATGTGCGGGCGTGGGCAGCGTGCTTTCCTTTTTGCCGGTCATTGTTGTACTGTTTTTCTTTCTCTCCATTTTGGAGGATACGGGATACATGGCGCGCGTTGCCTTTGTCATGGACAAACTGCTGCGGAAAATCGGTCTTTCGGGCAAAAGCGTGGTGCCGATGCTGATCGGATTCGGCTGTACGGTACCCGCCGTCATGGCCACCCGTACGCTTTCCTCCAACCGCGACCGCAAAATGACCATCTTTTTAACGCCGTTTATGAGCTGTTCTGCCAAAATTCCCATTTACGCGGTGTTTTCCGCCGCCTTTTTCCCGAAATACGCGGCATTGGTAATGATTTGCCTGTATGTTTGCGGCATTATTTTGGGTATCCTGACGGCACTGATCCTCAAAAACACGGCCTTTCGCGGCAATCCCGTGCCGTTCGTGATGGAACTGCCCAATTACCGTCTGCCGGCCCCCAAAAGCGTTTTTCAGTTGATGTGGGACAAGGCAAAAGACTTTTTGCAGCGCGCCTTTACCGTAATATTTTTGGCCACCATTATCATTTGGTTTTTGCAAAGCTTTGACGCGCGGCTGAATGTTGTGCACAATTCGTCCGACTCGCTCTTGGCCGTCATCGGCCGTTTTGCGGCGCCGATTTTCAAACCGCTGGGCTTTTCCGACTGGCGGATTACCACCGCGCTGATCAGCGGTTTTACCGCCAAGGAGGCTGTGGTCAGCACCCTGGGGGTTTTGCTGGGCGTCGGCACCTCGGATTTAACGACGGCGCTGCCCGCCCTGTTCACGCCGCTCAGCGCCTTGAGCTTTTTGGCCTTTTGTCTGTTATATACGCCGTGCATTGCCGCCGTCGCCGCAATTCGGCGTGAGTTGACAAGCCGCCGACAAACCTTTGTTTTGGTCCTGCTGCAATGCACGATTGCCTGGTGCGTCGGAGCACTGATTTATCAGATCGGGGTGCGGCTGTGAACCTTTGGGATATTCTTCTTTTGGGACTGCTGGCCCTCGCCGTGACGGCTGCGGTGATCGGACTGCGCCGCGGCGGCTGCGGCAGCTGCGACCGATGCAAAAAATGCAGTCGGTGCGAAAAGCACCCTTCAAAAGATTGCGAACATATAAAAGAGCACCTCACCGATCGGTGAGGTGCTCTCAGCGTGTCGATAAGTTTATCGACACGCTGGCAGACTTCGAAAAAGGAAGGTAAATTTGCCGAACATGGACTTGTCGGCGTATGTGCATACGGAAAAGTCCATGTTCGGTGAAAGTAAGCAAAAGCGCTCGAAATCTCGATGATTTCGGGCGCTTTCCGGTGCTGCTTTTTGTTTTAACAAGAACTAAAAAGTAAAAAATACACTTTAATTTTCCCGCTTAAAAATAGCCTCATGGTTTCTTTGCTTGCGGTTGACCGACTTTTTCGACAATCTGAGAGCACCTCACCGATCGGTGAGGTGCTCTTGCTTTGTCCGATAACGCAGCCGCGTTTTATTGATTTTCTTTGTTGGCCAGCAGATAAGCGGTAATAAATGCGTCCAAATCGCCGTCCATCACCGCGCCGATATTTCCGTTTTCACAGCCGGTTCGGTGATCCTTCACCAATGTATACGGCATAAAAACATAGCTGCGGATTTGGCTGCCCCAACCAATTTGCATCATATCGCCCTTGATATCCTCAATTTTTTCCAAATGCTCGCGTTCCTTGACCTGCAGCAGCTTACTTTTCAGCATTTTCATGGCCATCTCGCGGTTTTTGTGCTGACTGCGCTCGTTTTGACAAGTCACCACAATGCCGGTGGGCAAGTGTGTAATTCGGATAGCACTGTCGGTTTTGTTGATATGCTGGCCGCCCGCACCGCTGGAACGATACGTATCCACCCGAATGTCCTCATCCCGAATTTCCACTTCCGTGTCATCCTCAATTTCCGGCATGACCTCCAGGGAGGCAAAGGAGGTGTGCCGTCTGCCCGACGAGTCAAACGGAGAAACCCGCACCAAGCGATGCACGCCCATTTCGCTTTTCAGAAATCCGTAGGCATACATGCCCTCAATCATAATGGTGGCGCTTTTTATGCCGGCCTCGTCCCCGTCCAGGTAATCCATGACCTTGATCTTAAAATCATGCCGCTGCGCATAACGGGTATACATTCTGTACAGCATTTCGGCCCAGTCCTGCGCCTCGGTGCCGCCGGCGCCCGCATGGAAGGTCAAAATGGCATTGCTGTTGTCATATTCGCCGCTGAGCAGCGCCTTCAGATTTTCCTCCTGCAGGCGTTTTTCAAACCGATTGTACTCCTCGTCAATCTCTTTCAGAACGCTCTCATCGTTTTCCTCCTCGGCCATTTCCACCAACGCGCCCAAATCCTCGTAGGTTTGGTGAAGCGCGGAAAATTCCTCCACACGATTTTGCAGCATTTTGGTTTCTTTAAGGACCTTTTGGCCGGCCTCCAAATCATCCCAAAATCCGGGCTGTTCCCCCATCTTTGAAAGCTCGGCCAGGCGTTTTTCGGCCTGCTCCACGCCGAGCGCCTTGCGAAGCTTCTCCAGCTCCGGCGCGGCGGCGGACAATCTCATTTTTATTTCATCTAAGATGACCATATATTTCTCCTTTTACCGTAAATCTGTTTTTTATTCTACCACATGAACTTTGCTTTTGCAATAAAACTGTTTACAAATTCAGGGAAAAGTGATATGCTAATGCATATAATATATTTATTAAAAAATTACGGAGAACTGTTTATGTGGAAAAAATTACTTTCTTTTCGCACCGAATTGCAATCAAAGCTTTGGTGGAATATCTGTAAATATATTTTCGCGGCATTGTTTTGCCCGTTTATTTATTTAAGCGTCGAGCTTTACAATTTTAAAGGTTTGGCCGATTTTCGCTTTTTTGCCGCCCATCATCCGGGTTCGGCGATTTTCGGCGTGCTCATTACGCTGTTTTTGTGCGGCATTGCCTATCTGGCCATACGGAGGGCATGGATCGCCGCCACCGTCATTGCCGTACTGTACCATATTTGCGGTCTGATCAACTATATCAAGGTCGCGCTTAACGGCGACAACTTTATGCCGTGGGATTTAACCATGGCGGGCAATATGGGCGAATTGATGAGCTTTACCAAAATTCGTCTTCCGTTTTGGATGTACCTGATGATTTTGGCCGCCGCCGTGTATATTTTTCTGCTGTGGTTTGCCGCGGCCGATCTGCCGAAAATGGGCAAGCTGGGGCCACTTTGGCGTTCCGGCGGCGCCGTGTTGCTGTGTGCGACGCTGCTTTTCGGTTTTACCAATAATAAGCGCGCCGAAAAAGTGCTGGGCGTTTTCGGCATGAGCTTTATGGACGGCGCCCTGCAGAGCTCCAACTATGTGGCCAACGGATTTATCAGCGCCTTTACCATCAATCTGGCCAGCATTTCCGTGCAGCAACCGGACGGATACAGCGAGCAAGCCGTGCGTGAACTGCTTTCCGGATATCAAACCACAAAAGAAGAAAATTCGCCGGACGTCATTGTCATTTTAAGCGAAAGCTTTTGGGACATCGAAAAGCTGCCCGGCACCGAATTTTCCAAAGATCCGATGTATTTTTACAAGCAGCTTTGCACGCGTGACAACGCCTACAGCGGCACGCTGTACTGCCA
>CAKRPM010000084.1 GCA_934378025.1 uncultured Eubacteriales bacterium
CGCTTCTGTCAGATCCTCAACATACAGTTTGGAAGCGCCGGTTTTCAGCGCCTTTTCCTCCAGTCCCTCCAACTCGTCCGCCTGGCCGACATTGCCGCTGACGGCAATAATCTCCGGATTGTTATAATGCTCCTTCAGCCAGGGAATAATAATGGATGTATCCAAGCCGCCCGAATAGGCCAATACGATTTTTTTAATCTCATTTTTTGCTTTCATGACAATTCGCTCGCTTTCATAAAAATTCAAATTATGTGAATAATTATACCATATATTTTAAAAATGTCAACAGTTTATGCAAAAATTCAAATAATATTCATATTTTTTGCCCTTTTGGCGGCAAAGCGGAAAAAATGTCGCTTTTCTTCCCTTTTTCGCAGGAAAAGCATTGACATTCCTTATATATAGGTGTATAATAATGGCAATTTAGGACTTTACAGTGGTAAATTATCCAAAATCGAATTTTTTTACAAAAAGGAGGGGTTTGAGCATGAAACGCAAACTCTTAAAAACCGTCAGTGCCCTGCTGGCACTGGCCACTTTGACGCTGGCATTTTCCGGCTGCGGCAAAAAGGAAAAGGACACCTATACCGTGGGCATCTGTCAATTGGTGCAGCATGAAGCGCTGGACGCTGCCACCGAGGGCTTTAAAGCCGCTCTGAAGGACAAGTTGGGGGATAAGGTGATCTTCGACGAGCAGAATGCTTCGGGCGAAACCACAAACTGCACCACCATCGTTTCCAAATTTGTTTCCGATAAAGTGGATCTGATTATGGCCAACGCAACCGGCGCATTGACCGCCGCTTCGCAGGCAACCGACACCATTCCGATCGTTGCCACTTCGATCACCGACTACGCCACGGCGCTGGACATCAAAGACTGGAACGGGAAAACCGGATTTAATGTAACCGGTGCTTCCGACTTGGCGCCGCTGACCGAGCAGGCCAAAATGATCAAAGAGCTGTTGCCCGATGCCAAAAAAATCGGCATCCTGTACTGCTCCTCCGAGGCCAACTCCAAATATCAGTCTACCGTCATTCAAAAAGAGTTGACCGCACTGGGCTACACCTGCAAAGAGTATACGTTCGTGGACACCAATGATGTCACCGCCGTTACGCAGCAAGCCGTTGCGGACAGCGACGCCATTTTCACCCCGACTGACAATACGGTAGCCTCCAACACCACGGCAATCAACAATATCGCCGAGCCTGCCAAAGTACCCATCATCGCGGGTGAAGAGGGCATTTGCAAGGGATGCGGCGTGGCCACCCTTTCGATCAGCTACTATGACATGGGTTACAAGGCCGGCGAAATGGCCTATGAAATTTTGGTCAATGACGCTGATCCCGGCACCATGGAGATCCAATACGTCAGCGATTTGACAAAAAAATATGAAAAAGAACGCGCTCAAGCCATCGGGCTGAAAATTCCCGAGGGCTATGAAGCCATCGCATAAGCTTTTAAAATTGTTTTATACGGAAAAGCGGCGGAGAAATCCTGTCGCTTTTCCGTCTATATTTATTAAAGGAGAGCAAACACATGCTTGAGTTTCTGCAATCGCTGCCCTCCCCGATTGCGCAGGGGTTAATCTGGGGCATTATGGCGATCGGCGTATATATTACATACCGCATTTTGGATTTGGCGGATTTGACCGTGGACGGTTCAATGGGCACCGGCGGCGCGGTACTGGTGGTACTGACCACCTCCGGCGTGAATATTTATCTTTCGCTGCTGATCGCATTTCTTGCCGGTTGTGCCGCGGGACTGGTCACCGGCATTTTCCATACAAAGTTCGGTATCCCGGCCATTTTGGCGGGCATTTTGACGCAGTTGGCGCTTTATTCGGTAAATTTGCGCATTATGGGCGGCAAAGCCAATGTGCCGATCAGCTGGCGCAATTATCATTTAATCGTATCCTCCCGTACAACCGATCTGCCGAAAACCATTTTGATTTGTCTGCTGTTTGTCGCGGCGTTGATCGCCGTTTTGTACTGGTTTTTCGGCACGGAACTGGGGCGAACCGTTCGTGCCACGGGATGTAACGCCGCTATGGCGCGCGCCAACGGAATCAATACCAATACCCGAAAAATCATCGGTCTGGTACTGTCCAACGGTATTGTCGCGCTGTCCGGCGGTATGATTTCGCAGTTTTCCGGAAACGCCGATATCAATATGGGCCGCGGGGCCATCGTGATCGGTTTGGCCGCCGTCATCATCGGCGACGTCATCTTCGGAAAAATCTTTAAAAACTTTGCGCTGAAACTCGTCAGCGCCGTCTGCGGCGCCGTAATCTACTATATTGTTATTACGGCTGTGCTGAAATTGGGGCTGGACGCCAATGATCTGAAACTGCTGACCGCTTTGGTGGTGGCATTGTTCTTAGGGGTTCCCCATTGGAAAGCCAAACTGTCTGCCGGCAAAACCAAAAAAGTCACGGAGGGGAAAGACAATGCTTAAAATTCAAGGAGTTCACAAAACTTTCAATCCGGGCACCATCAACGAAAAAAAGGCGCTGTGCGGCATCGATTTGACGTTAAATGACGGCGATTTTGTCACCGTAATCGGCGGCAACGGCGCAGGCAAAAGCACCTTGTTAAACATGATCACCGGGGTCTACCCGGTGGACTGCGGCAGCATTGTGATTGATGATATTGACGTCACCAAGCTGCCCGAACACAAACGCGCAAAATATTTCGGCCGCGTCTTTCAGGATCCGATGACCGGCACCGCCGCAGCCATGGAAATTGAAGAAAATATGGCGCTGGCGGCGCGCCGCGGCAAACCGTCCACCCTGAAGCCCGGCGTAACCAAGGCGGAACGCGCCGAATTTAAAAAATTGTTGGCAAAACTGGATCTCGGTCTGGAGGATCGTCTGACCTCCAAGGTCGGGTTGCTCTCGGGCGGGCAACGGCAAGCCATTACCCTGCTGATGGCCACCATGCAAAATCCGAAATTGCTGCTGTTAGACGAGCATACGGCGGCACTGGATCCGCAAACGGCGGCCAAAGTGCTGGCACTGACCGATGAGTTGGTCGGCGAGCGTAAGCTGACCACCCTGATGATCACCCATAACATGAAAGACGCCATTCGTCTGGGCAATCGTCTGATCATGATGTACGACGGAAAAATCGTATATGATATCGAGGGAGAAGAAAAGAAAAAGCTGAAAGTCAGCGACCTGTTGGAGCTGTTTGCCAAGGTTTCCGGCGGCGAATTTGCCAATGACAGAATGTTGCTTTCCTGACCTAACGGATCTTGTTAAAACAAAGGGATCGTAAAAAGCGTTTGCTTTTTACGATCCCTTTTTATAAAGCACTTTTTCAAACCGATGTTTCGACGCCGCACCCCGCTGTTTCGGGCAACCCGGTGAGCCGTAAAATGATGCCCTCTCCTTTCACGCAGACGATTGGCGGCATTTTCGCAGTTTTGGGGGACGGCTCGAACGCTTTAGTTTTCGTGTTCGTAAGCGCGCACCTCAAACACCGTAACGCACGGGGCGCCGTTGGTGCTTTCAAAATGAAAGACTGCGCGATCGCACAGTGTGCCCTCAAAGCACAGCACTCTTTGATGTTGGAAATTGTTTTCCATTCGCAGCGTCCGAACGACACGATCTCCCAGATACAGCGTAACCGTCATATCCTTTACCAGTTCCGCAGGAACACCCTTGCGTTGCTGCGCCTGACGTTTGGGCGCCATGGTGATACGCAGCGGATAACGAAAATCACTGTCAAAGGTCAACTGCAACCGCCGCAGCGTTTTGGGTGCGTCAAAGCGCATTTCAAGCTGCTCGCCCGCGGCAGAAAAGCCCTCAGACTGCCATCCGTTCAGCGCACCGTCGTAGCGGCGCGCCACACCGTTTTTCACAAGTTCCGGCCGCCCCTGTTGAGTATGCGATGAGGCGGAAAAATGCGCCGCCCGTGCAAGATCGCTCGGATCCTCATTGGTAAAGCCCGGCAAAAACACATCCTGCTTTAACAGCGCCTGCTGTACCTCTTTAATATGCACCTGCAGCTCGCGCGGCGTACAGCCGTACTTTTTACACAACGCAGCGCTGACGCCGACGGCCTGACCGCCGAGCGCACATGTCCCGATAATCCGCGTTGCGGCAAAGCCCAGCTTGGAGCAGGAAATATCCCGGCCGGCCATAAACAGGTTTTCGATGTTTTTGGAGTAATAACAACGATACGGAATGGTAAAAGCCCCCTCGTAGTTCCATACGCGGCTGGGCAGCTGATCCAGATCCTCGATGCCGTGCGCCACGTGCAAATCGACGCCCCATCCGCCGTAGCATACGGCGTCATCGAAAATTCGGTTGGACAGCACATCATTTTCATTTAAAATATAATCGCCCTCCAGGCGTCTGCTTTCCCTTGTGCCGGGCAGCATGCCGACCCAAATCAATTCGTAGTTTTCCGCACCGTGATCGCCGCCGTTCTTAATATGATCCCATACGCCGTAAAAATAGGCCAGCAAATCATCCCGAATTTCCTCAAATTCGCTCACAATGTCCTCGCCGTGCCCCATCAGTTCAATCCACCAATACCCATAGTCGGAGCAACTGGAGGAGGTGGCGGACACACGTTGATAATCCGCCGGATCCTCCGCCATGGAAAAATCGGGCAAATGGCGGTTTGAATGTACCCGCAGCCGCAAATCATGCTCGTCCAGCTTTTTGGCGAATGCGGGCGGCGTAAACGGCACGGCGTGACCGCGATCCACCGCGCGAAACAAAATGGTGTTGCCCATACGCTCGTTATTGGCTTGCTCGGGCGCATGTTTTTCGCCGAATTCCGCCTGTGCTTCACTGCCCTGCCGATATGCGGCGTCGGCAAAAAAGCCCAGCGTTCCGTTTCCGGTGGCGTCCACAAAAAGCGGCGCGCGGAAAATGAAATTCATTTCCGTGGTTTCCTGAAAGCACTGAATACTTTTAATTTTAGCGCCGTCTTTGGTGCAGTCGGTCATCACCGTGTTCAAAAATACACTCAGATTTTCCTGCGCGTGCGCCGCCTCAAACAATGTCAGATCCCACAAACAATACTCAAAATCGGGATTGCGCGCCTTGTTGGCCAGCATCAACTCGTACAATATTCCGGTTTCTTCCAGCTGCGGCTTGCGCATCCCGTCGCAGGCCCCGGAGATATGCACCCGTATTTCACTGGAGGCATTGCCGCCCAAAACAGGACGGGCATGAACCAGGGCGGTTTTCGCCCCGCCGCGCGCCGACGCCATTGCGGCGCACAGACCGCTCATGCCGCCGCCCACGACCACCACATCAAAATCCAAACACTTTTCTTTTCTCATAATACGCTCCGATCTGCCGCCCCGCTTTTTTATATCCATCGGGGCAATGCTCTGCCGGCGGCACGCAGAGAACGCGGCGCGTCCGCTCCGACCTTTTTGCAAAGCGATCCGTACCGTTCCGATGGGCGGCAGTGCGGTTCCCGCACGGCCCCTCTTTTGCTTTATTATATCAAACATGCCGTCGGAAATCGTGGTAACAAATTGACAATTTCTCCACTTTCATGCTATAATTTGGGATAAAAGGAGGCGTTCTGATGTCTGAACCGATTTTTGAAATCATGGGGGACGACGGTCAACCCATATTTACTTATAAAGCCCGCACGATCCTAAATTCCGAATCGGACATTGTTCACCGCTACGATGAGCTGAAATTCGTGCGCATTACGGCGGGAGAAGCCCTTCGGCAAGTCGGCTCGAAAACCTATTCGGTCGGCCCGGGCGACTTTATGATTTTCGGCTCGGCCGATCTGCGGCGTATTAAACAGATTTCGGCGCCGCTGACCATTGCCCAGTTCACCTTTTTACCGGCCGCGGTCTATCCGCGGCAAAGCTGCACCGCATGCTTTTACAATCGAACGCCCGACTTTTCCAACAAATTGTCCGCCCCGCCGCTGGAGCAAGGATTTTGCGCCATTCTTGAGGAAATCTATGCGTCGCGTCCTTATCGGGAGGCAGCCATTTTAACAGAGCTGACGAGAATGGTGATTGCCGCAGCACGGCAGTATGCACAAACCGATGCAACCGTTTCGCTGTCCCACACACACGACATAGATCGGGCGCTTGCTTTCATTCGATCGCACATCAGCGATCCGACGCTGCGGCTGGAAC
>CAKRPM010000085.1 GCA_934378025.1 uncultured Eubacteriales bacterium
TTCCGTGTCCCGCCACAAAAATTTTGCGGGACAATGCCAGTGTGCCGACTCCGATTTTTTTCCCCATGCTTCTACCTCATAAACAATAAAACAATATACCGTACCAGCCCGTAAAGAACGCTGGCGGTTACGCCGTACACCAGAACCGGGCCCGCAATCGTAAACATTTTGGCGCCCACACCCAAAATAAAGCCCTCTTTTTTAAACTCCATGGCGGAGCTGACGATGGAATTGGAAAATCCCGTAATCGGGATAATACTGCCGGCGCCGGCGCGCTTGCCGAGCTGATCGTACAGCCCGAATCCCGTAAAAAAGGCGCCGAGAAAAATCATAATAATGGGCAGCCATATCTTGGCGTTTTCCACCGGTACCCGAAAGTACAGCAAAATATCATAAATTCCCTGGCCGACCGTACAAATGGCGCCGCCCACCGCAAACGCCCAAATGCAGTCCTTGACAATCGGAGAATTTTTGGTTTTTTTCTCCACATATTCCGGATAGTTTTCTCTTTTAATTACCATTTCTTGCTCCCTACCAATGATCGTTTTTGCATTTTTTCTCTTTTTTCGGATAATAAAAAAGCTTTTCGTCCGCCACCGCGGCATAAAAGATTTCGCCAATGGGCAATCCGTCCAAATTTTTCTCCAACCAAGAACGATCCTTGCCCGACATCTTCAAGTTTTCCTCCAGCAGCACGCCGTCCGTAATCAAATTCAGCGGCGCCTTGCTTTGTTTGGGCGTCAGCCCCGCGTCCGAAACGGTGTACGGCCGATCCGCCTCTCGCGGCAAAAAGCTGAGCTTGCCGTTAAACTCCAGCACCGCGGTATCCACCTGCTGCAAATCAAAATACCCGGCGCTGCGCGCCGCGGCCAAAAGCTCTTGCAAATCAATATGACTTTTGCGCATATTTTCGCGGTACAGTCTGCCGCCTTCCATCAGCACCACACTGCGCCCGGCAAAAATTTTGCGGCAGAGCAGGGACTTATCCGTCAAATACGAAATCAGCACCGCCACAAGCGCGTAAACAATCATGGCCGTCAGCGGCAGCCACGGGCTTTCCAATTCGGTCGCCATTTCCGCCGCAATCGATCCGATGGTAATTCCGACAATATAATCAAAAAAGCTGAGCTGTGCAATTTGCCGCTTGCCCATCAGCTTGGTCAGCAAAAACATGATGATCGCGCTGAGCAGCGCCGTCAGCGCCACCTTAACAATATCCATTTTCTTCACCTCTGTTTCTATTTTGGAAACAAAGTGACAAAATATTCTCCGAATATTGCAAAATTGCTTGATTTGACCTATTTTCAATGCTATAATGAAATTTATCAAAATTTAATTTTAATGAGGTGATCAAAGTGAAGATCAAGCTAAACGGCGCGGCAGGCGAGTTTGAAAGCGGCAAAAGCGTTTTTGAACTGGGCATGGAGCTGGCGCCCGAACAAACGCGTCAGGCGCTCGCCTGTGAAATTGACGGAAAGGTGTGTGAAATGACGACCACCGTCACCACGGACGCGGACATTTCACTGCTCACCTTTGAAGATGACGCGGGGAAAAAGGTGTTTTGGCATACGGCGTCGCATGTGCTGGCGCAGGCGGTTTGCCATCTGTTCCCGAATGTTAAATTGGCCATCGGTCCGGCAACGGACAATGGATTTTATTACGATTTTGACGTGGAAACTCCGTTTTCGGCGGAAGATTTGACCAAAATCACGGCGGAAATGAAAAAAATCGTCAAATCCCGCGTACGCTTGGAGCGCAAAGAGGTCAGCCCCGAGGAAGCACGCGAAATCATGAAAGATCAGCCCTACAAGCTGGAGCTGATTGACGAGCACGCCGGAAAAGGCGAAAACATCAGTTTGTATACGCAGGGTGATTTTACCGACCTTTGCGCCGGACCCCATCTTTTTGACGTTTCCAAGATCAAGGCCATTGCGCTGCTCAGCTCGACCGGCGCATATTGGCGCGGCAATTCGGACAATAAAATGCTGCAGCGCATTTACGGAATTGCCTTTGAAAATAAGGATCAGCTGAACGACTATCTGACCCGCCTGGAAGAAGCGAAAAAACGCGATCACAACAAGCTGGGCAGAGAGCTTGAATTTTTCACAACGGTGGACTGCATCGGTCAGGGCCTGCCCATCCTGCTGCCCAAGGGCGCGCGCACCATTCAATATTTGCAGCGCTTTGTGGAGGACGAGGAGGAACGGCGCGGTTATCTGCTGACCAAAACCCCGCTGATGGCCAAGCGCGAGTTGTACAAAATTTCCGGTCACTGGGATCATTATTTGGACGGCATGTTCGTCATGGGCGATCCGAATGATGAAACCAAGGAATGTTTTGCGCTGCGCCCTATGACCTGCCCGTTTCAATATCAGGTCTTTTTAAATCGGATGCGCTCCTATCGCGACCTTCCGATGCGCCTGGGCGAAACGTCCACGCTGTTCCGCAATGAGGACAGCGGTGAAATGCACGGCTTGATCCGTGTTCGCCAATTTACCATTTCCGAGGGACATATCATTTTAACGCCCGAGCAATTGGAAGAGGAATTTAAAGGCTGTCTGGAGCTGGCCAAATACATGCTGGAAAGCGTGGGGTTGGAAGAGGACTGCACCTACCGTTTCTCTCAGTGGGATCCCAATCGCAAGGATAAATACGAGGGAACCGCCGAACAATGGGATAAGGCGCAGGGATTGATGCAGCGTATTCTCGATCATCTGGGCGTTCAATATACCGTCGGAATTGACGAGGCCGCATTTTACGGTCCCAAGCTTGACATTCAGATCAAGAATGTTTTTGGCAAAGAGGACACGTTGATCACCATTCAGATCGATATGCTGCTGGCCAAAAAATTCGGCATGGAATACGTTGATAAGGACGGACAAAAGAAAACGCCGTACATTATTCACCGTACTTCGCTGGGCTGCTATGAAAGAACGCTGGCGTTGCTGATTGAAAAATACGCGGGCGCGCTGCCGGTTTGGCTGTGCACCACGCAAGCCATGATTTTGCCGATTGCCGAGCGTCACCTTGACAAGGCCATGGCGCTGCGCGATCAGCTCAAAGCCGCAGGGATCCGCGCCGATGTAGATACCAGAGGCGAAAAAATCGGCTATAAAATTCGCGAGGCCACCATGCAAAAAATTCCCTACATGATCGTCATCGGCGATCACGAGGTTGAAAACGGCACCGTCGCGCCCCGTCACCGCACCGGCGGCGATTTGGGAGAGATGTCTTTGGAAAACTTTATTCAAATTATTCAAAAAGACATCGACGAGAAAAAATAAAAAAAACGGGGCTGTAAAGCATTACAGCCCCGTCAGCGCGTCGATAAGTTTATCGACGCGCTGGCAGACTTCGAAAAAGGAAGGTAAATTTGCCGAACATGGACTTGTCGGCGTATGTGCATACGGTAAAGTCCATGTTTGGCAAAAGTGAGCAAAAGCGCCCGAAATCATCGAGATTTCGGGCGCTTTCTAATGCAGCTTCTTGTGTTAACAAGAACTATAAAGCAAAAAATACTCTTTAATTTTCCCGCTTAAAAATAGACTCATGGTTTCTTTGCTTGCGGTTGACCGACTTTTTCGGCAATCTGACGGGACTGTAATGCTTTGCAGTCCCGTGTTTATTGAAATCGACAAACAGTATCCCGCACGTTGCAATCGGAAAGCCCGCTTTAAAAAACCAAGCCCGAAAAAATTGCTTTTTTCGGCCGACGGCGGCATTTTCCGAAGTGTACGCAGGTCGGTTTTTACTGTTTTGTTGAGTCTTTCGGCTGTGCCGACTCAAGATTTTCCGCCACAGCGCTCAGCTGCGCCATGGTTTTGGGGGCCAATCCGCTTTGCAAAATGGCCTGCTGTACCACTCCGGGCAGCTTTTCAAAATAATCGTTCATTTCTTGACTTTCAAACGGTCCCAAAAAGATCCCTCCCTTTGGGAAGAGTATGCCCCGTTTTACAGCTTTAATTCCTCAAAGCGCCGAATCAATTTGTCGTTAAGCGCCGTCACATCTTCGCCCTTAACATTCTGCTCACTCGGGATCATCAAAACAAACGCTCCGTTCACCGCGGCGCGGCGGCTGACCAAAACGTTTCCCTCATCGTCCATCAACGGATAACTCCCCGTTTTGCAAATTTGAGCGTACAGAGCACTGCTCTCATCCATTTTATAAATTTCGCAGCTGACGCCGTTGGTGCGCACCGTGCAGGAGGCTTCCATTCCTTCAACCGTCCCCTTGGTTTCATAATAATCGCGCACCATTTGCCCCGCGGCAATCAGCTTTGCCGTTACATAGGCCACACTGTCCTTTTCCGCCGTTCCGAGCGACGGCAATGCCTCGCCCTTGGTAACATATTCCTCGTCGCCGTCTTTTGTATAGGCGCACCCGCCCAGGCATAATAAAATACACAGCAATAAAGCTACGGTTTTTTTCATACTTAAAATATCGCCTCTCTTTTTATCAGTATTTTATCATAGGACGGTAAAAAATGCAATTTTAACATAGACTTTTTTTCCATGATACGTTATAATAGTTTACACCCATTGCAATCAGGCAGGCGGCAAAACGGACGCGGGCTGCGATCAAGGACAAATTTTTAAAAATCGCCTGCGGGATCATACAACAAACTGTGAGGAAAATATGAAACGATTTTTATGGATTTTACTGGCGGCAGCACTGCTGCTTTGCGGCTGTGATAAAGCCGGCTACACACAAACCGAACAAACCGAAGCGGCATTGGAGCGCTATTTATCCGCCGTTGAACAAAGCACAGCGCAAACGACCGGCGTTTTTCGCATTTCGGTGGAGTGCGAGGACAACGTAGTACAAAAAAAGACCACCCATGAAAGCTATGTTTACCAATTTTCCGTGGATGAGGGCGGCAACGAACAATTTACCTACACGGCGCTGGATGAGGCGGGGAAAACCATTCACACCTATAAAACCACAGCGGACGGTGTGGTGGATGAAACGGGCGCTCCCTCAGAGGACTATCAGAAATTTTTAAAACATGCCACCAATCCCATCTCCAACATGACGCTTTTCCGTATGGACGCAGACGGCAAATTCCGCCGTTCCATCATTGCGGACGTTGCGCTGACGCAAAGCGGTGATGATCAGGTGCTGAGCGTTCGCTTTCATCCCGACAAGCTGACCGATCTGGCTGTTAAAAGCGCGGGCGGGCTGCGCCGCACCGTAACCAGGCATGAACGAAAATACACAATGCGCGACGGCAAAATCGCCGCCATTGACATTTTGGATCTGGAAGAGGGAACGTACAACAAAGAAAAAGGCACCATTCGAACAACAACGCACGTGGAGGTTGAATACTGATGTACAAGGCGGCGATTTTTGACTTAGACGGAACGGTGGCCGACACGCTGCGCGGCATCACCCATTTTGTAAATGCCGCCACCGCCCATTTCGGTTTGGGCGCGCTGACGGAGGACAAAGTGCGCTATTATGTGGGCGACGGCGCGGATAAGCTGATAGAACGCACCCTCAACGATGTGGGCGGGTTGCAGCGGTATCGGGAAATACTTGACTACTACAATATGATTTACAAGGCGGATCCTTTTTATCAGCTGGATGCCTTTCCCGGCATTATTGAGATGCTGGACGCACTGGCCGCCGCGGGGCTGCGGTTGGCCGTACTGTCCAACAAACCGCAATATGCCGTCGCACCCATTTGCCAAAAGCTGTTCGGCGATCGGTTTGATGTCGTGCAGGGGCATGTGGACGGTCTGCCCCTGAAGCCGGACACCGCCGGCGTTCAAATGATTTGCAAAAAGCTGGACGTTTCCCCGCAGCAAATTCTCTACGTCGGGGATACCAAGGTGGATATGTTAACCGGCAAAGGCGTCGGTGCCTTTACCATCGGTGTGACCTGGGGATTTCGGCCGCGCCGGGAGCTGGCGGAAAACGGCGCCGATTTGATTGTCGATCATCCCGACCAAATCACGGCGCACGTTCTTCAAAACAGATAACAAAAAACGGCTGCAAAACCAATGGTTTTTGATATGTACCCCCAATACTGGACACCCGGTATTGGGGGTACAGCTATATGAAATACAGTTACGAGTACAAGCGGAT
>CAKRPM010000086.1 GCA_934378025.1 uncultured Eubacteriales bacterium
GTTTGGGACAATGCAAGCGTTTTGGCAATGCGATCTTCCGTGGTGCCGAGCGCCGCTGCGGCCAGCGCTACGGTGGCCGACGAAGTGTGAAACTCCAAGACATTCTTTTCCATTCCCCAGGGCTTTAAAAACTCTTTTACTTTTTCGATCGACATGTTACTGATCCTTTCCGCTGCCCAGAATGTCAAACGGTGTTAAAACGCCGATGATTTTTTCGTTCATTTTTCCGTGATCGGTCAAAAATATCATGGCAAGCCGCTTTTTTTGATGCCCCACTGTTTCAAATTCTTTGGCGGCGGCAGCCACCGTCAAATCTTTCGGTGCAAAAAGAAAACGTTCGGTGCAGTGATGTTCGATCTCGGTATGTTCTCCGAAATCGCCGATGGTAAAATCACGGGTAATTTGTCCCGGTTGGGCCAGCAGATAGGCAAACGGGGTGCTGACGCTGAAAACACCGGTGAATTTTTCTCCGTCGATAATCGGCAAGTGTGAAAAACCGCGGCTTTTCATTTGTTGCATAACGGTAAAGGCTTTTTGATCGGGATGTGCCACCAACAGCTTTGAAAACGGGGTGGCGCGCTTTACGGCCAGCGGCGGCGTTCGGATAAAGGCAAGAATTTCGGAAAGAAGCGCAACGATTTCTTCGCTCGGTTCCACAATCGGAACACCCTCGATTTCGGCATGATGCGTTAAAAGGTTGCGAATTTCCCGGCAGGTGTTCATTTCCTCGCGATAGCGGTTGTTTCCCTTATCGTTTATATATTCCATGATCAGGCTGCTGTAACGGCGGGACGCGGGATGATAGCGCAGCGCCAGCTCTTCTTCCAAATCACGGTACATATCTAAAAATTGTTCAGCACGCATTGATTTCGCCTCCGTTGTTATTGTAACATTGCCGAAAAAGAATATCAATATTTTATTGAAAAACACGGGAAAATATGTTAAAATAGCAAAAAATAAAAGGAGGATTATTACGATGAGTAATCCGATTGTTACGATCGAAATGGAAAACGGCGATATGATGAAAGCGGAATTGTATCCCGAAATCGCCCCCAATACGGTAAATAACTTTATTTCTTTGGCCAAAAAAGGATTTTTTGACGGTATTATTTTTCACCGTTGTATTCCCGGTTTTGTCATTCAGGGCGGCGACCCGACCGGCACCGGTATGGGCGGTCCCGGCTACAGTATTGCAGGCGAGTTTAATGCCAATGGCTTTGCCAATACGCTGCACCACGATGAGGGGGTTCTTTCCATGGCACGGGCTCAGGATCCGGATTCTGCGGGCAGTCAGTTTTTTATTTGCGTCGGAGACGCCGGATTTTTGGACGGCGAATATGCCGCATTCGGAAAAATCACCGAGGGACTGGATGTAGCTTATGATATTGCGGATATGCCGCGGGACGGCATGGATCGTCCGCTTGAGGATCAGAAAATGCTGCATGTCACGGTAGAAACGTTCGGGGAGAGCTATCCGGAACCCGAAACCTGTTAAACTTGTTTTTTAAATCTGTTACGGATTTAAAAGAAATTTACGGAAAGGAGGAGAAAAAATGATACTGACGATCGATGTTGGGAATACCAATATTGTCATCGGTGTGTACCGCGCGCAAAAATTGGCGCTGACCCTTCGGATTAAAACGGACACAACCAAAACAGAGGATGAATACAGTATTTTGTTGAACAGCACGCTTCGACTGAATCAGATTGAACTGATAAAGATTGAAGGGGCTATCATCTCTTCCGTTGTGCCGAATCTTTCCGAAATACTTTCAATTGCCGTCGAAAAGCTGATCGGGCGGAAACCGCTGATTGTGGGGCCGGGTATTAAGACCGGACTGCCGATTAAAATCGACAATCCCTCGCAGCTGGGCAGCGACCTTGTTGTGGGCGCCGTGGCGGCGCTTGCCAAATATCCCGCGCCGCTGATCATTATTGACATGGGGACGGCGACAACGTTTTCCGCGGTGGACCGTAACGGCAATTTTTTGGGCGGTTCGATTATTCCGGGGTTAAAGGTTTCGCTTGGGGCATTGGCGCAAAATGCCGCGCAGATTTCACAAATTGATCTGGTGGCGCCGAAGCGGGCGATCGGTACGAATACAAATGATTCGTTACGCTCCGGATTGTTGCTTGGCTGCGCCGATATGATCGACGGAATGTGTCGCCGCTTTCAGAGGGAACTCGGCGGTGAGGCAACCGTTATCGCCACCGGCGGGCTGTTTTCCAAGGTGCGCCCGTATTGCAGCAGCAAAATTATTTGTGAGCCGAATTTGATCCCGGACGGCCTGTTTATTCTTTATCAAAAAAATCAGTAACACTGTATTCTTTCTTTGAGAAACAGTAGTTAGGAGGAACAACACTTGTCTTACAGTAAAACACTGAAATTAACCGTCTATGCGATGCTGACGGCGATTATTATTTTGATGGCATTCACCCCGCTGGGGTACTTAAAAATCGGGGCGGTACAAATTACGTTTATTATGATTCCGGTTGTGGTCGGCAGTATGCTCAGCCCGGCGTGCGGCGCATATCTGGGCGCCGTGTTCGGCGCGACAAGCTTTTTGCAGTGCTTCGGACTGGACGCTTTCGGGACGGCGCTGCTCGATATTAACCCGTTTTATACCGCGCTGCTTTGTTTTGTGCCGCGCATTTTAATGGGGTTTGCCTGCGGTTGGATTTTCAGAGGGCTCAGCCGCGTTGAAAAAAGCGGGTGGCTTGCCTGTACGGTGACCTCGCTATCCGGCGCACTGATCAATACGGCACTGTTTGTCGGCGCATTGATTTTGTTTTTCGGCAGGAGTGCGTATATTACGGAGACCATCGGCGCCGGCGTTTGGAAGATCATCACATTTTTTGTTACGCTGAACGCCGCGGTTGAAGCGGTGGTTTGCTTGATCATCGGAACCGCGGTATCCAAAGCAATTTTTGCGGTGTATCAATCGCGTTTCAAAACGAAATAAAACAATCGGCAGACCTTTGCGGTCTGCCGATTGTTTTATTTCAGTCCGATTTTTATAATTTCACCGATATATAAGCGGTGGGTGTCGCCCTCCGGGTAGCAACGTTTTTGAATGGTAGGATCAAATAAGGTTCCCTGATTGAGGTCGGCGGCGTAAATTTTGCGGCATAAAACGGAAACGTCCGCTTGCTCGATGACGGGAAAGTTTTCTTCCATACGGACGCTTAGCCCGCACGCTTCGAATTTGTTTTCGTTTCGACCGCTTGCTTTTCCGCAATACTGTAAAGCGGAACGGTATTTTTCGCCGTTAAAAAAGCTTAGAGAAAAGTTTTCGTTTTGTTCGAGCAAACTGTAGGTGAATCGGCTGGGACGAACGTAAATGTGCGCCACATTTTTAAAAAACAGGACGCCGAAACCGCCGAAACTGGCGGTCATGGTGTTGCATTTTTCCTCATTGCCGACGGTGATGAGCATCCAATCTTTTTCAATGCGCCGAAACACATTGTCCTGCCATTGCTCCGGGGTAATAAATCTCATAAAATGCCTCCGTTCTGCCGCCGTAGTACAATCGGCGGCGGAAAATATTGCTGTTTACTAATATTATACGATATTTTTTCAAATATGCAAGGAAAAGGAACGCTTGCCATATCAGGGAATAGAATAAACTGAGGTTGAAAATAAGGAGGAGATAGGTATGCAAATACGACTGCGTTCTGTTACCTATGCAATGAAAGCAAAAGAAATATTGGAAAATGCCGGTATCGGTGCCGGCGTCGTGAAAGATTTGATGGTTTCCGGCAGCGGATGCGTTTATGCCGTGACATTTGACGATCGTTATAAAAGCGAGGCGGTTAAATTGCTGCAAACACGAGGTGTGATGTTGCATAAGAGCAACGACTGGACGGATTTTTCATGATTTACTTTGACAATGGGGCTTCCTCTCACCCTAAGCCTGAAAATGTTTATGAAAAAACGTACCGGTTTGTGCGCGGAAACGGTGCAAACTGCGGACGAAGCAGTCATGCGCTTGCAATCGAGGCGGCAGAAAAGATTTTTCAAACTCGTAAAGCCTTGGCTGATTTTTTTCATGTTGATGGGGCGGAAAACGTTGTGTTTTCGCTGAATGCAACTTATGCGCTGAATACGGTTTTGCACGGTTTAATTCAACCCGGCGATCATGTGATTACAACCGATCTTGAACACAACAGTGTGCTGCGCCCGCTGTATGCTTTGCAAAAAAACGGCTGTACGCTGGATATTATTGAAACGGATCTTGAAAATGACGCGGTTACCCTGGAGCGGATTGCAAAGCGGATTCAACCGAACACAAAGGCCATTGTGGTTACACAGTGTTCCAATGTGTGCGGAAAAATGCTGCCGATTGATCAAATCGCCGCATTAAAACGCGACGGCATCGTACTGGTCGTTGACGGATCGCAGGGAGCGGGCAGTATTCCGACTGATTTTAAAGCACTTGGGATCGATTATTACTGCGCGCCGTCCCATAAAGGGATGCTCGGATGGCAGGGCGCAGGGTTTATTCTGTGCGGTCAAAATCAGCTCAGTCCGCTTGCCTTCGGCGGTACCGGCGGCGACAGTTTTTTGCAAACGCAGCCGGATTATTTGCCGGAGCGATTGGAGGCCGGCACGCTGCCCATTCCGGCCATTTATTCGCTGTATGAGGGCGTTCGGTATTTAAAGGCGCGCGGAATGAACAATATTTTCCGGCATAAAACTCAACTGACATCGCAGCTGTATGACGAGCTTTCGCAAATCCCCGAGATTCGTTTGTATACCGATATTACGCGTGTGCCCTCGCCGGGGGTGCTGTCTTTTAATGTAGGAGGGCGTCCTTCGGAAGAAATCGGCAATTTTTTGGGACGGCACGGTGTTGCCGTGCGCAGCGGATTGCATTGCGCGCCGCTGTTTCATCAAAAAATGGGCACCGAACAGCAGGGAATGGTGCGGGTGACTTTCGGTTATGCCAATACAAAGACGCAAGTTTCCGATTTTGTGAAAATATTAAAAAAATATTCATAAAAAACCCGAAAAAAGTGTTTATTTCATCGTAGCTCTATGTTATAATAACTATATATGGACGGCGTGCGGCGCCGTGAATAACAGAGAAAAGCGGTGAGATAATGATCAAAGAGGAATTTACCAATTTATGGCATGTGATTACCTCCATGAAATTTCCATCGGACTATATTGATATCCTTTTGGTAGCTGTTTTGCTGTATTATTGCATCAAAATCATACGGGATGCGCGCGCAGGGCAGCTGCTGAAGGGAATTGTTGTGGTACTGGTGATTTTGCAGGTTGCCAAAATCCTGGATCTCAGTGCCGTCAGTTATATTATTGATAACCTGATTCAGTACGGATTTTTGGCCATCATCGTGGTGTTTCAGCCTGAACTTCGAACGGTCTTGGAAAAAATGGGACGGACCAACTTTCGAAACATCAATATTTTCGGCGCGCCGAAAAACGATCAAAATAATGACGCGGCCGGGGTGATTGATCGGGTATGTGAATGTGCCAAGGATCTTTCTGTAAATCATGTGGGTGGATTGATTGTTTTTGAAATGTCCACAAAACTGGGCGATATTATCAATACGGGTATTACAGTGGACAGTGAGGTAACCGCGCAAATTCTGGGTACGATCTTTTTTCCGAATACACCGCTTCATGACGGTGCCGTTGTGATTCGTGACAACCGTGTGGCGGCGGCGGGATGTCTGCTGCCGTTGTCGCAGCGAATGGAAATTTCTTCTTCTCTGGGGACAAGGCATCGCGCTGCGGTCGGCATCAGTGAGGTGTCGGACGCGGTGACCATTGTCATCAGTGAAGAAACCGGAAAAATTTCTTATACAAGAAACGGCGTTATCACAACGGGGGTCACGATCGAACAATTGAAAAATGTGCTGACGGCCGCTTTAATTCCCGAAAAGCAGATAAAATTCGGCAGAAGGGGGGATAAAAAATGAAAGATCTCATTTTGTCCTTCTGGCAACGGCTGCGCCATAATTTATGGTTGAAGCTGTTTTCGCTGGTGTTGGCTTTTGTCGTGTGGCTGGTGGTTGTGGCCTATTATAAT
This sequence comes from uncultured Eubacteriales bacterium, assembly GCA_934378025.1. Lineage (GTDB taxonomy): Bacteria > Bacillota > Clostridia > Oscillospirales > QAKW01 > Firm-08. Next base: position 6,057 of record CAKRPM010000086.1, read on the forward strand.
C
>CAKRPM010000087.1 GCA_934378025.1 uncultured Eubacteriales bacterium
ACATAGACCGGTTCGGGCACGGCCAGCCCCAGCCCCCGCCGTTGACCGACCGTATAATGAATAATTCCCTTATGCCGCCCCAGCACTTCTCCGTCGGGACGTACAAAATCGCCGTCGGGATAGCAATGACCGGTATGCTTTTCGATAAATGCGGCATAATCGCCGTCCGGCACAAAACAGATGTCCTGGCTGTCCGGTTTATGCGCGTTTACAAAGCCGTATTTTTCCGCCACCGCACGTACCTGATCCTTGCTTTCAAATTCCCCCAACGGGAGCAACGTGTGCGCCAGCTGATCCTGATTTAAAAAATACAGCACATAGCTTTGATCTTTTTCGGTATTCTTGGCCTTTTTTAACAGATAGCGCTCCCCGCTTTTCTCCACACGGGCATAATGACCGGTGACCACCTTATCACATTCCATCAACTGTGCCCGACGGTAAAGCTTGTCAAATTTCATATATCGGTTGCAGTCGATGCACGGATTGGGCGTCCCCCCCGTCTCGTAGGTTTTGACAAAACGGTCAATCACCTGCTTTTCAAAATCATCCGAAAAATTAAAAACATAAAAGCGCATGCCGAGCTGAAATGCCACGGCGCGTGCGTCCTCCACATCGGAAAGCGAACAGCAGGTTTTTCGACAGCTGAGGCCGATTTGCTCATTATTATACAATTTCATATTCACGCCGATACATTCGACGCCCGCTTCGGTCAACAGCGCGGCGGATACCGAAGAATCCACACCGCCGCTCATGGCCACCAATGCCCTCATAGTTATGTTGTTTCCTTTCCGCTGCGCCGCCCGACACCCATGCCCCCGAAAAAGGGGCCGCAAAAATGTCGTGCTTTTCACCGTCCGCCGATCGGGCGAAAAAAAACGGCGCATGAACCTTTTATGTTCGTTGCTTTTTAAAATTTTTCTTCCAAACGGCTGATTTTCTTGACGCGATCCAAATGCCGCTTTCCCGCTTCGGTGGTTCCCTCAAACGGTGCGGTAAAAAAGGCGTCCACAATCCGCAGCATCAATTCTTCCCCCAATACGCGCGCGCCCAGGCAAATGACATTCGCGTCATTATGTCGGCGCGTCATTTCGGCGCTGAAAGTATCTCCGCACACTGCGGCGCGAATCCCCTTCACTTTATTGGCGGCAATGCTCATGCCGATGCCCGTGCCGCAAATCAACACCCCGAACTGCGCTTTACCGTCAGCCACCGCACGAGCCACACTTTCGGCCGCGTCCGGATAATCATACCAATACGCATTTTTGTCCTCCGGCAGAGAAATGGTATATTCCATGCCGTGTTGTTCAAAATAAGCGGCGCATTTTTGAACGTATTCCACGCCCGCCTTGTCACATGCCATAATAATCATTTGTTTTTCCTCCCGATTTTCATATTTCGTTCCCGCTCCGCCTGTGAAAGACGAAGATAGCAAAGCCCCAATTGTTCGGCGGGCACACGCTTTAAAGCGGCGGCCGCACGGGCCACACTGTCCGCCGTAATCAGCATTTTTTCCGTCGGCATCGGCCGCACCAAAGCGGCGGCCGCATCGGACAACAGATAAGCTCCATCGCCCAAAACCGTAATATTTCGTCCCGCATTATGATAAAAAGCAATTTTTTGTTCGACCTCGGTTACCGCCTCGGCACAGTCGGGCGCCAAACGGTGAATTCGCCCGTCCCGACTCTCAAAAACAGCGGTGTATACCTGATTGCATCGGGCGTCCATCATCGGAATAATGATATCGCCCGCACGCTCTGCAGCGTTCCACGCCAGTGCCAAAAGCGTCGGCACGCCGACGCAAGGCCGCTGACCGGCCAACCCCTTGATCAACGCACATCCGATTCGCAATCCCGTAAAAGATCCCGGGCCGTTGGTCACCGCAAACGTATCAATTTCGCGAATGTTCACACCCGCTTCTTTGAGCGTTCGATCCACCAAGGGCAGCAAGGTTTGCGAATGGGTAAATCCGTTATTCTCAAAATTCTGCGCCAAAATTGTCTCATCTTTACATACGGCCGCCGCCGCACTTTTCCCCGAAGCGTCCACACAAAGCATCAGCACGCTATATTTCCTCCGTTTCGATAATCCGACTTTGCTCGTCCTCGCCATAGGACAACGTTACACGGATATAATGTTCGGGTAATTCGCTTTCGATATTTTCGCTCCATTCAATCAACAGCACGCCGCGCTCCAAATAGTCAAAATACCCCGTCGAATACAAATCCTCAAAGCTTTGCACCCGATACATGTCAAAATGATAAATCGGCAATCTGCCCTGATATTCATGCACCATGGCAAAGGTCGGACTGGTCACCTCGCCCTGCACCCCCATGGCTTTACAGAACAATCGCGAAAAAGTGGTTTTGCCGACGCCCAATCCGCCGAAAAACGCAATGACTGTAGGTTGTTTGATTTTTTGCGCCAACGCAGCCGCTGCCGCCTCGGTTTCCGCAAGCGAAAAAACAGTTTGTTTGCCCAACTTAAAAAATCCTTTCGCACTTTGTTTATCACCATTTTAGCACAAAATTTAAGAAAATCATATAGTTTTTGATATTTTTATTGTGAAATTCTGTTTTTTTGTTATAATATGTATAGACAAAAAATTTCGGAGGCGGAAAAATGCGTTTTATAAGCGCCCTTTATTTTAAAATAAAAGATTTGCTTTCGCAAAGCGACGGCTTTTTATGGACGCTGATTGTTGCCTGCAGCGCTTACGGCCTGCTGCTGATCGCCAGCGCCACCCATTCTTTCGGTTCCTACAAAAATTTGGCGGTGCAGCTGGGTGCATTTCTGATCGGCGTGATCGGCATTTTGCTGATCATTTTTATCGACGTTGAAAATCTCAGCGCGCTTTCAAAGTATTTATACATACTCAGCATTTTCATGCTGGTGGCCACGCTGATTTTCGGCACCGAACGCCTGGGGAACAAAAACTGGATCATCATCGGACCGCTCAGCCTGCAGCCGTCCGAATTTGTAAAACCGCTGTTTATCATCACCTTTTCCACCCATTTGAAAAAGGTGCAGTCGTTTATCAATTCCCCCCGCGCGCTGCTGCCGCTGTTGCTGCACGCGGGTGTTTTGGTCGCGCTGATTTTAAAGCAAGGGGACCTGGGAACGGCGCTGGTTTATTTATTTATGGTTGTCATTATGCTGCTGGCTGCGGGCCTGCATTGGCTGTATTTTGCGGTCAGCGCCGTGGCCGTTACGGCGGCGGCACCGTTTGTTTTTGAATATTTGCTCAAGGACTATCAAAAGCTGAGAATTTTGGCGGTATACGATCCCAGCGTCGACCCGCTGGGCTACGGCTATCAGACGCTGCAAAGCAAAATCACCTTAGGCAGCGGCGGCGTATTCGGCGCCGGACTTTTTAAAGGCGTGCAAACGCAGTACAGCATTTTGCCCGAAAAACAAACCGATTTTATTTTTTCGGTTGCCGGAGAAGAGGTTGGATTTTTCGGGGTTCTGATCATTATTTTGCTGCTGGCGACGCTGTTAATTCGCGTAATTTACATTGCCAAGCACGCCACGGAAGATTTCGGCAGCTATGTGGCGGCGGGTGTGGCCGCCATGCTGTTTTTCCAAATTTCGGAAAACATCGGGATGTGCATCGGTATTTTCCCGATCGTCGGCATTACCCTTCCGTTTTTCAGCTACGGCGGCTCGTCCATGCTGACCACGATGTTATCGATGGGATTGGTGATGAGTGTAAATTCCAAGAGAAAAATTACCGGTATTTTTCAATCCAATCCGATATAAACTATCCTTGAACCCCAAGCGCTCCGAAAAGGAGTGAAAAAACGATGGATATTCAAATTGACTCGCTGCGACAAGGGCATTGCGTAAAAAAAATCGAAAACGCCATGCGCAGCGCGGTGGACGGACCGTTTGTCATCCACGCCCAAAAAGGCTCGGTGACCGTGCCGCCCAACAGCAATTTGGCGGAAATTTACGCCGCGGTGGAAAACGCGGGATTTTCCGTTCATCGAAAATAAACCGATGCCGCAAAGCGATTGCTTTGCGGCATTATTTTTTTCTTTTTTAAAATTTTTTTGCCTTTCTTTCCTATATCTTCATTCGTTATTTTCGCAAAGGTCGGGCAGAATAATGATTGAAAGGAGGCGTATGAAAAATGTCCAGAAAACAGAAAAAACAAAACAATAACGAACAGTATCAAAACTTTGAAAACCAACAAAATCAAAACCAACAGAACCAGAATCAGCAGTATCAAAATCAACAGAATCAGCAGAACAACCGAAAAAACGACCAAAGCTATCGCTAAAGCGTAAAACGGCGTTTGGGGTTCTGGCGGCGCTGCTGGCCGTCGCACTGACCGGTGCGGGGCTGTATCGCGCAGCGCCGGAGGATATTTCTTATTACCGCGGGCAATCGCCCGAACACTCACCGCTGTACACTGTAGAACCGGCGGAGGAACACAGCGCCGCCTGGGGCGCAAATTTTTCCTCCGCCTATCGTTCGGGGCAGTATACCGCCAAGCTGAAAATCCTGGGTTTTTTACCCATCAAGACCGTCACCATCGACGTTATTGAAAAACAAACTTTGCTGCTGGGCGGGCAAAGCTTCGGGATCAAGCTGTATACCGACGGCGTGATCGTAGTGGGCAGCGGTAATTTTCTGTTCGGAGGCCAAACGATCAATCCCGCCTATGAGGCCGGGATCAGAACGGGCGACAGGCTGATCGCCGCCAACGGACAGTCCATTGACTCCAATGAAGCTTTGACAAGACTGATTGCACAAAATGAAGGAAGCCCGATCACGTTCACCGTGATTCGGAAAAATTTGAAATTTGAAACCACGGTTCGTCCCATTATTCCGGATGGTGACAGCAAGTACCGCTTAGGGCTTTGGGTGCGTGACTCCACCGCGGGCATCGGTACCCTGACTTATTATAACCAATCCACCGGAAATTTAGCAGGGTTGGGGCACTCCGTGGCAGATATTGACACCGGAGAGCTGATGCCCTCCTCCAAGGGTTCGCTGGTCAGTGCCACGATTACCGATATCACCAAAGGAAAAGCCGGTGAACCCGGAGAAATGAGCGGCCGCTTCGGAGAACAACAATACGGCACGATTTTGGCCAATACCGACTGCGGCATTTTTGCCGCGCAAAGCGATACACCGAAAGAAAATTTACAAGAGGTTTCCATCGCATTGAAAGGCGAGGTTACCGTCGGTGCGGCACAGATCTACACCACACTGGACGACGGACCGCCGCAATACTACGACGTACAAATCAAAAAAATCAACAACAATTTAAAGCAAAACAAAAATATGGTAATTGAAATTACCGATCCCGTTCTATTGGAAAAAACGGGCGGCATTGTGCAGGGGATGAGCGGCTCCCCGATTTTACAAAACGGGAAGCTTATCGGCGCTTTAACCCATGTTTTTGTCAACGATCCCACGCAAGGGTACGGCATTTTTATTGAAAAAATGCTGATTGAAGAAAACAGTCTGTCTGCCGTGAAACTATCAAAATGAAATAGCGGAGCTGTAAAAAAGGAAATTTCCTTTTTTACAGCTCCGTGTTTTTAAAATCAGCGTTTTTCCTCTAAATAAAAGCTTGCCTCCATATCCGCCACACTCAGTGCGAACGCCAGCGGATACATTTCAAAGGCTTTGGAAACATTCCGATCATCGTCCGTGGCGGTAAAGCCCATGTGATACCGAATGGCAAAGGACTCCTCCCGACTGAGCCGCATAAAGCCGCTGATGATATACACGCTCTTTTCGCCGTGTCCGTACGGCATCGGATCGTCAAATTCAAAATAAGGAACCTTGATCCACTGCCCCATCTCGTTTTTTACGTTGCGCGTGGAGGTTTTGTAGCAGTTGATTTTGCACAAATCGTGCAGCAGCGAAACAATGGCGATGCTCTCCTCCGAATACTCCCGATCGAAAAGCTGCCGCGTGTAGGGGCGTTCCAAATAAGCACACAAATTTTTATACACATTCACGCTGTGTTCGCAAAGGCCGCCCTCATAATTCCCGTGAAACCGCGTCGAAGCGGGCGCTTTGAAAAAA
>CAKRPM010000088.1 GCA_934378025.1 uncultured Eubacteriales bacterium
TTTTACCTGTTTGTCGCCGAACATCAGCGCCATTTGAAAGCTGGGTATTAAAACCGCCGTGCGAAACCAGTGCGGGTGCGCTGACGGTGCCCGGTGCAACCACACGGCCTTTAAATGTACGTCCCATGGTTATACCCCCTTTGTTAAAATCCGTAAAATTTCATCATCCGAATAAAACTTGGCGCTGGTGTAGGTGCGCAGCTTGTTGGACGATGTGATGACCGGCATTTTTTTGGACAGCGGATTGTTCATGTACATCAGCGGGCAAATATAGCTTAAAATAACGCCCGTTTTTTGCAGTTGTTTGTACGCCGGCGTCTTTTGAAATTCCCGAATGACGGCGGGTGCACTGGTAAAGACGGTGGGAACACATACCTTTTCATTGCCGGCTTGGGCCAACCCGTCCGTTAGCTTTTGCGTCCAGTCGTTGAGCTGTTCCAGCGTCATGTGCGGACATCCCAAAAAGCACAGTTTCGGTTTGGCGTTCGGATTTTTCCAGATGCAGGGATAGCTCTCTTTTACACGCTGCAGCGCCTCGTCGGTGACGATATAATTTTGCGCCTCCTCCCGCAAGAGCGCACGGCCGAAATCTTTGGCCTCGGGCGTATAGCCCTCGATATGGTACAGACCGACCGAGCCGTTGGAGGCGCAGGCCGCGCCGAAATCTTTCAAATATGCCTCAATTTGCGCGGGCGTCATATCATCAAACCATTTGTCAAGTCCGACGATATACGGCACTTTTTCCATAACTTTCATGCCGACGGCCGAGCCGAGCAGCTGTGCCTGCGGCAAATGCTCGGTTTGAATTTCCACCAAGTAATCCGCTTTTCGTCCGTCGTCGGTCAACAGCCCGAATTCGGGAACGCAGCCCGCAATGGAACCCATCAGTTCGATAATGCCGGAATTGCGGTTGCAGCGAGCCCCCAAAACACTGTTGGCGTATACCACCGCAGAGGATTCCGCCCAGGAAAGAATGTCGCCCCGTTTGGGAATATTGCCCACCTCCGGCAGATAGCAGGCGCAGGTATAGGCGTCGTCGTCCAGCAGGCCGAACCGACGCAGCTGCGTTTCATAGCGTTCCTGTTGACTGTACATGACGTTGAATACTACATTTTGTAAAAAAGAAGAGGGAACGTTTTTGTCCAACGGTTTCGGATCGGCGGTAAAACGTTGCTTGCTGACAGCGCCGGCCGCCAGCAGCCGATCGTACAGTTCATACACCGGTTTCATCACGCCGATGCCGAAGCTGATAACGGTATGCCCGTATCCTTCGGCGATCGGCACCATTTTTTCGGCGCCGAAGGCTTCGCCGTACATGACAAGCGTTTTCATGACTTTCGCCATTTCTTCGCCCTTTTCCCCGTCGAGCAGGCCTTGTTGCTCTTTTGTCAGGATCATTAAAACTCGCTCCTTTATTTTGATTTTTCTGATTTTATTGTACAATATTTTATTTTGGATTGCAAGTTTTGCGGCGCTTGTGTATAATAGTTTTCGGAGAGGAAGAGCAAAATGAAAATCACAACCAAAATTTTGTATTCGCAGTGCGACGCCTCCGGTCGATTGAGTATTCCCGCCGCCGCAGCCATGGCGCAGGATTTGATGATCGATCTTTTGGAGGAGCTGGGCAGCGATAATATAACGTTGAAGAACAAAGCGGGGGCATTGTGGGTAATCGCCAAAATGAAATTCTGCTTTTTCCGGATGCCTAAGCTGGATGATACGGTAATGATTGAAAATACCGTTTGCGATGTGACGAAAATCAAAATGGGAATTTCGGTGCGGGCGCATGATGTGGCGGGAAAAGTATTATGGACGGCGTATCAGCAGTGCTGTCCGATTGATCTTGCAAGCCGCAGGGTGCGCTTAATTGAAAGCGTTCCGTTTGCCAAGCCGGCGCAGACAATTAAGACGGCCGGCAATATTTTTTCTGTGTTTGACGGGGAATTTCCGCAAGAGGCGTTTGCAGAGCAAAGAAAAGTGCGTTATGCCGATACGGATTATTCCCATCATACCAATAATGTCAGCTATGTGCGGTTTATTTTTGAGTCGCTGTCGGGCAGCTTTTGGACGGAAAAGGCGGTCAAAAGTTTGGAAATTCACTATCGGCGGGAAAGCCATGAGGGTGAAATGCTCAGCATTTATCAAAAGACCGACGAACATAAAACCGACATTTTAATGCGCTGCCCCGAGCGGGAAATTATTCGGGCACGACTGGAATTTTAAAAAAACATCCTGCCAAAGCCGTGGTAAAATCATCAGGCTTTTGGCAGGATGTTTTTGGTTTTGCGGTATTTTGCCGACTACGTTTTTTAGATCGGCGTGGTTTTTTGAGCGCCTTTTTATTCAATCAGCCCGTATTTTACCTTGATTCGTTCCAGCTTATCCAGCATCGGCTCTGCCGCAACAATTAAGAAAAATGCGGTGGCTGCCGCATGGATCAAATCCATCGGGAAACCGGAAACATACGAGGCCAAAACACTTTTAAAATTGAAGGAAGCGGGGGAGAACATCAATACGGAAGCCGGATTGATGATCCCGCCGTAAACGATCAGCGCACTGAGCGCGCCGAAGACCGAAAGGGAAATGCGCTCGCGGCGCAACCATCCCTTGCGGAATAAAACGCCGGCAAGGAAACCGATGATCCCCATGCAAAACATTTGCCAAGGCGTCCAGGGTCCTTGCGAAAACAGCATATTGGAGGCCAGCATGGTGATTGCGCCGACGATAAATCCGCTCTCACCGCCCAGCGCCACACCGGCAATTATGGTTAGTGCCATCACGGGTTTAAACTGCGGCAGCATAAAAAAGGCCGCGCGTCCCGCCACGCCCATCGCGCACAAAACGGCAATGACCACCAACTCGCGCACTTTCGGCTTTCGCTTCTCAAAAATCAGGAAAAACGGCAGCATACATTCCGCTAATATTAAAAACGAAATGAGCGTATAACTCCGATCGTCCAGGTAAAAAATTCCGAAAAACAAGGTTAAGGGAATCAGCAGTAAAATCATCAGTGTCGCTACCCGCGTGCGCAGGGACAGCCGCCGTTTTTCAAGCGGGGTTTGCAGATTTGCGGGCGAAGCGGAACGCCGCCCGACGCTCAGCACCAGGCCGAACAGGGACAGCAAAAGCACGGCATAAATCAACAGCTGTGTTTTGGCGGACGAGGTAATGCCGTCGGCACGGATCAGCTTTGTCAAATCGGTATTCTGCGTAACATAGATCAATAAGCCGATCGCGATTGCGGCGCATACCAACGCTGAAATTTTGCGCCACAGCGGCAACGGCCGCGGCTTCCATGTGGGGGCGCTTTTCGGAATCTCGGGCAAGGGAGAAAAGGATTCTTTGAGCAGCGGTTTTTGCTGCGGTGTGCCGCCGAAGGCAAGCAGAATATCGTCCGTTGTAACGGCCTTCGGGCAAATATCATGCGCAATTCGCGCCGCGGCGGTGGTATAAAACCGATTATCACGAAAGAATTCATGAGGCGTTCCCTCGCTGACAATTGCACCGTCAAACACCAAGCCGCAGCGATGCGCATAAAGCGCGCAAAACTCAATATCGTGACTGACCATGACAATGCCGATCCCGCGGGAAAGCAGCCGATATAAAATCTCGGCAAAAATGCTTTTAAACTCCGCATCCAGCCCCTTGGTGGGCTCGTCCAACAATAAAATATCGGGTTGGGTCAGCAAAACCTTGGCCAGCGCCGCCCGTTGCTGCTCGCCCCCCGAAAGATCGTAGGGATGTCGATCCAAAAGCGATCGAATTTCACACAGAGAAGCAACGCTTGCCACCTGTTTTTCTTTTTCTTCCTTGGCGGCGCAAACGGCGTCAAACAAATCTTCCCGAACGCTTTTCTTTACAAATAATGTTTGCGGGTTTTGAGGCAGCAGCGCGGTGACGCCGTCTTTTTTGACCGTGCCGTCGCAGGGCTGCAAAACGCCTGCCAAAATTCCGAGCGCCGTGGATTTTCCGACGCCGTTGCCGCCGAGCAGCGCCAAAAATTCGCCTTTGTGCAGTTGCACGGAAAAATCTTTCAATACGTCCGGCAACGGCCGCTCATATCGAAATCGAATTTCGTCGGCTTGCAAAATCACCGTCGGATCGGACGAAACGGGGGGCGGATCACGAAAAACGGGCGGATGCGTTTTTGCATACGTTCTGAGAAATTCAGCGCCTTGTGCGGTGGTGAGCGGACAGGGCTGATCGCTTTGCAGTCCCGCCCACAAGCGCATGGCCGCCGGCATGGCGAGAAACAGGCCGCTTTGATGCTCTTTTAAATATGCGCCGACATTGCGCGGCGTATCGCAGCAAAGCAGTTTCCCTTTTTCCAGTACAGCCGCCTCGGTGGCATAACCGAATACCTCTTCCAGGCGGTGTTCGCTGAGGATTACGGTGGTGCCCAAAAGACGGTTGATTTTGGCAAGCTGCGCTAAAAATTCCGAAGCGGCAATGGGATCCAACTGCGCCGTCGGTTCATCCAAAATCAGTATTTCGGGGCGCGTGACCATGGCGCTTGCCAGCGTTAAAAGCTGTTTTTGACCGCCGGAAAGTGCGTCGGTCTTTTGATAAAACCAGTGTTCAATTCCGAAAAACGAGGCGGTCTCGGCTACTCTTTTTCGGATGGTCGGCGTGTCCAGCCCCAAGCTTTCCGCGCCGAAGGCCATCTCGTGCCAAACCTTATCCGTGACAATTTGATTTTCGGGCGATTGAGAAACAAAAGCGATTTTTTCCGCCTGATCGCGCGGACTCATTTCCTGCAGCGGCGTTCCCTCAAACAAAAGCGTCCCACGTTGTACGCCGTGAGGGGTGAGCGCCGGTTTGAGTTGCCGCAGCAACGTCGATTTCCCGCAGCCGGAGCTGCCGCACAGCACCAAAAAGGCGCCCTTTTTTACTTGTAAAGAGATATCGTTCAGCGCCGCTTGGGACTGCTCTGGGTAAAAAAAGCTTACGTTTCGGAGGGAAATCGCGTCCATTTCTTTTGCTCCTTTATATTGAGAATGACCGGCATGCCGCACAGCAGCAGATACGCAATTTGAAAGCTGACGTTCAAGGCCGTAACAGGCGCGCTGCGAATACTCGGGAAAAACCGAAAGGCCGTGCCGCCCGCAAGGCATCCCGCTAAAATATCGAATCCGAAAAATAAAATCAGCGCCAGCGCCGTACGGTCTTTTTGCATAAAGCGATAGACGGAAAAAGAAGAACGCCCTTTCAGTCCGTAGCCGCGGCTTTTCATACTGTCGGCGCTTTCAATAGCGTTTTCCAGCGCCCAGGTGAGTGTGATGGAAAAAACCGTTATGCTGTTTTTCATTCTGCTGAGCAGACTGCCGTTTTCGGTGTCGCGGCCAAGTCCTTTTTGTGCGGCTTTTACCACTTGAAACTGCCGTTTTAAAAAGGGAATAAAGCGCATGGTCATGCTTAAAACCAAGGATAAAACAGGAATGATTTTTCCAAGTAGGTACATGAGTTTATCCCCGGTGATTACGCGGCTGAAGTTTCGAAACCACAGCAGCATGGCGGCCAGCATCAATCCGGCACTGAGTCCGTACAGAATACTTTCCACGGTCAGCGGATTGCCGCTCGGCAGATCGCAAAGCATCGTTACCCCCGCATGGTTAAACGCGGGATTGATCAGCGCGGTCAACACACACAGCGGCAAGCTGTATTTCAGAGAAAAGAGCACCGCCTTTTTGCCCTCAATCTGCACAGCATAGCAAAAGGCGCAAAGCAGGGAGACGGCTTGCATGACGGGGTGCCGTAATGTCATGCCGAACGCCAGTACAAAAGCGAAATATGCGAAATTGACCACCGGATGATAGTTGTAGAAAATGTCTTTGTTCATGAGTCTGCCATCCAGGTACAGCCCACATCTTTGCCAAGGTCACAGGTATAACGCCACTGTACGTCATCGCCCTGTGCAAGCTGATATCGCGAGCAACCGTAATTCGGGTACCAGCCGTTTACTTGATACATCCAACCGGAAAGCTCGCCGCAGTCAAATTCGTACAGATTGTGGATACC
>CAKRPM010000089.1 GCA_934378025.1 uncultured Eubacteriales bacterium
GTCGTAGACAACACGATTGACATGTTTCACCTCGTTGGTGATGCGGTTGCTGACCTTGGCCAAAATGTCGTACGGGATTTTGGCCCAGTCGGCCGTCATAAAATCATCTGTGGTGACCGCACGAATGGCAATCAAATGGTCATAGGTGCGGTGATCCCCCATGACGCCGACGGTGCTGACATCCGGCAGCACGCAGAAAAACTGCGCCAGATTTTTTTCATAGCCGTTTTTCGCCATTTCATCCCGCAAAACCCAGTCGGCATTTTGCAGAATTTCGATCTTCTCTTTGGTGATTTCGCCGATGATGCGCACACCCAATCCCGGGCCCGGGAAAGGCTGCCGCCAAACCAGCGCATGCGGTATGCCGAGCTTTTCGCCCACGCGGCGCACCTCGTCTTTGAACAGACTGGCAAGCGGTTCCACCACATCCAAAAACTCGATATCTTCCGGCATTTTCACTTTATTATGGTGCGTTTTAATTTTATCCGCATCTCCTTTGCCGGATTCAATACAATCGGGGTAAATGGTTCCCTGCGCAAAAAAGCCTTTTTCGCTTTGCTTGCGAATTTCATTCCAGAAAACCTTATAAAATTCGGTACCGATAATTTTCCGTTTCTGTTCGGGATCGGTTACCCCTTTCAAACATGCAATAAAATGATCGCCGCAATTGACCCGCACAAAGTTCATATCAAAAAGCGCGGTAAAGGTTTTTTCGACGTAATCTCCCTCGTCTTTGCGCATAAGCCCCTGATCCACAAACACACAGGTCAGTTGTTTCCCGACTGCGCGGCTTAAAAGCCCGGCGGCCACAGAAGAGTCCACCCCGCCCGAAAGGCCGAGAATCACTTTTTTGTCGCCGATCTTTTCCCGCAAGGCGGCCACTGTATCATCAATAAAGCTGTCCATTTGCCAGTCGCCGGCACAACCGCACACCTCAAAAAGGAAATTGTGCAGCATTTGCTTGCCGTAAACGCTGTGCGTTACCTCCGGATGAAATTGCACGGCATACAATTTCTCTTTTTCGTTTTCCATAGCGGCTATCGGGCAAGCGTCACTGGAGGCAGTAATTTCAAACCCGTCGGGCGCTTTAACAATTCGATCCGTGTGGCTCATCCAAACGATATTGTTCTCCGGTACGTCTTTAAAAAGCAACGAGTGCTTTTTCAAAATTTGAATATCTATTTTTCCGTATTCGGACTGCTCGGCGGTTTCCACAACGCCGTCGCCCATCCAAGCCATCAGCTGCGCACCGTAACAAATGCCCAAAATCGGCACGCCGAGCTTTAATATTTCTTTTGTATAGTGCGGGGACGCCATATCAAAAACGGAATTCGGCCCGCCGGTAAAAATAATCCCGCTGGGTGCCATTGCCCGCAGTTCCTCAAGCGGCTTTGTATACGGCACAACCTCGCAATAAACGCCGTTTTCACGTACCCGACGCGCAATAAGCTGATTATACTGCCCGCCGAAATCCAAAACCAATACCAGCTGATGTTTCATAACGTTTCCTCTTTCTTTTCTTGTTCTTGCTCTTTTTCAATGATCTCTTCTTGCTTTGTTCCGCTGTGCAGCAACAGCAAACAGCCGACAGCTACAATTACAAATACCAATCCGATAATGAAAATTGCTTTACGAAATCCTTCGCCGGTCAGCATAACCGCAACAATTCCGAGAATGGCACTGACACTGTACAAAACAGCAACGGCCTTGCGCTGCGACAATCCGATTGCCACCAGCTTGTGATGCAAATGCTTTTTATCGCCCGAAAACGGATTGCGGCCGCTGATAATTCGTCTGACCGCTGCAAAGCCCATGTCAAAAATCGGCAACCCCAACACCAAAAACGGCACGGCAAACGTGATCACATCGGAAGCGCGGAACATATCCATAACGGTCAAACAGCCGAGCGTATATCCGATAAACATGGCACCGGTGTCACCCATAAACATTTTCGCCGGATTAATATTGCACGGCAAAAATCCGAGGCATGCACCGGCCAGAGCCGCCGCCACCAAAAAGACCACATAATCCTGCAATAAAAAGGCAACCGCCATCACACACATGCTCATAATGGAAGATACACCGCATGCCAGGCCGTCCAAACCGTCAATCAAATTCACGGCGTTTAAAATTGCCATAATCCAAAGCATGGTGATCGCATATTGCCCAACGAGCGGCAGCGTAATAAAAGCGTCTTCCCCCGCCCCGAAATTGGGCAGTTTTTCAATACGAACCCCGAAAAATACCGGTAAAAAAACGGCAAAAACCTGAGGGATTCCCTTAATTAACGGTTTGAGCGCCAGCACATCGTCCACCACGCCCAAAACCACAATGATCATGGCGCCGAACAATACACCGCGCAGCTGATTGTCGATAAAATCCACACTGAAACAAATAACCGATACGAAAAATGCGGTAAATATGGCAATGCCGCCGAGTCTCGGAATCGGTGTTTTGTGCATACGGCGACTGTCCTTCGGAACATCGATGGCGCCGACCCGATACGCAAAATATTTGGCCATAGGCGTCATGATAAATGACATAGCAAAGGCAAACACAAATGCACAAAGCGTTAAAATAATCTGTGTTTTATCCATCTTTCCTTATTTGGCAATAAAGCCGACCTTTCGATAAACTTTTTGCAGCGTCCGCTGAGCAATTGCAGCAGCTTTCACGGCGCTTTCTTTATAAACCTTTTCCAAATAATCCTTATTCTTTAAGAGATACTCGTATTTTTCCCGCAGCGGTTTCAGCTCGGCGCAAACCGCCTCGCCGACGGCCGTTTTAAATTCGCCGTAGCCGCACCCGGAAAATTCGGCCGCAGCATCCTCGATTTTTTTGCCGGTAACGGCGCTGAAAATGGTCAGAAGATTGTTCACACCGTCTTTCCCCTCGCGATATTCAACGCAAGCCTCACTGTCGGTGACGGCGGATTTAAATTTCTTCATAATGGTATCCTCATCATCAATAATACTGATAAAGGATTTCGGATTTTCATCCGACTTTGACATTTTGCGCGTCGGATCGGTCAGCGACATAATCTTCGCTCCGACCGGCGGAATATAGCCGTCCGGCACCGTAAAAGTCGGACTGTAATTCATGTTAAACCGCTGCGCAATATTGCGCGCAAGCTCCAAATGCTGCTTTTGATCAACGCCCACGGGCACCAAATCCGCCTGATAAAGCAAAATGTCCGCCGCCATCAAAACCGGATAATCAAAAAGTCCCGCATTGATATTGTCGGCGTGTTTTTTGGATTTATCCTTAAATTGCGTCATGCGCGAAAGCTCGCCGAACATGGTGCTGCAATTAAGCACCCAGCAAAGCTGCGCATGTTCCGGCACATGGCTTTGAATAAACATAATATTCTTTTCCGGATCCACGCCGCTGGCAATCAAAATTGCCAAAGTTTCCAAACTTCTGCGCCGCAATTCGGCCGGTTGTTGCCGCACGGTAATGGCATGCATGTCCACCACCGAATATATACAAAAATAATCATCTTGCAGCTTGGACCAGTTCTTCACCGCACCCAAATAATTGCCGAGTGTAATAATACCGCTTGGCTGAATCCCGCTGAAGATCGTCTTTTTTTCGCCCAACATTTTTTGTTCACCTCAAAAACATTTTATAACAGTCTATATGATAACACAAACAAATTGACTTGACAATACCATATAAAAAAAGTATTATATTTTTATCAGAAAATTTTAGGAGGAAACTGTTTACAATGGTCAGAACAAGATTTGCACCCAGTCCGACCGGATATATGCATATCGGCAATCTGCGCACGGCGCTGTACACCTTTTTGATTGCCCGGCAAAATCACGGGAAATTCATTTTGCGAATTGAAGACACGGATCAGGAGCGCTACGTAGAGGGGGCTGTCGATCTGATTTATCGCACACTGCGTGAAACCGGATTGATTTGGGACGAGGGCCCCGATATCGGCGGCGACTACGGGCCGTATATTCAATCCGAACGTCAGGGACTGTATATGCAGTACGCCGAGCAATTGGTGGAAAAAGGAAAGGCATATTACTGTTTTTGCGATAAAGAGCGCCTGGACGAGCTGAAACTGATTCATCAAATTTCCAAAGTTCCGCACCGCTACGACGGTAAATGCCGTAACCTTTCCAAAGAGGAGGTTGCAGAAAATCTTGCGGCGGGCAAACCGTTTGTCATTCGTCAAAAATGCCCCACAGAAGGCAAAACCACCTTTAAAGATGAGGTATACGGTGAAATCACGGTGGACAACAGCGAGCTGGACGATCAAATTCTGATTAAAACCGACGGCCTGCCCACCTATAATTTTGCCAATGTTATTGACGATCACCTGATGGGCATTACACATATTGTTCGCGGTAACGAGTATCTGTCCAGCACGCCGAAATACAATCTACTGTATGAAGCGTTCGGCTGGGACATTCCGACCTATATTCATTGTCCGCCCGTCATGCGTACGCCTACGAAAAAGCTGTCCAAGCGGGACGGCGACGCATCCTATGAAGACTTTATTAAAAAAGGTTATTTAAAAGAAGCGGTTGTAAACTATATTGCTCTGCTGGGTTGGGCGCCCAAGGGAGATCGCGAAAAATTCACGCTGGACGAGCTGATTGAGCAGTTTGATCTTGCGGGTATTTCCAAATCGCCTGCCATTTTCGACCCCGAAAAGCTGGCATGGTTAAACGGCGAATACTTTAAAGAAATGGACGCGGATGAGTTTTTCGAGCTGGCCAAACCCTATATCGACCGGGCCATTCAAAATCCGAATGTCGATAAAAAAGAAATTGCAAAGCTGATGCAGACCCGCGTGCAGATTTTAAATGAAATTCCCGATCAAATCGACTTTTTCGATGCCCTGCCGGAATATGACATTGCCATGTACACGCACAAAAAAATGAAAACCAATGCCGAAAATTCCCTGGCATCGTTGAAAGCCGTCTTGCCTGCGCTGGAGGCGCTGGAGGATTGGACAAGTCAGTCGATTCATGATACGCTTTTTGAAGTTATCGCAAAGCTTGAAGTGAAAAACGGCGTGGTTTTGTGGCCGTTACGCACGGCACTGTCCGGTAAACAATTCACACCGGGCGGCGGCGTTGAACTGGCATATTTGCTGGGCAAAGAAGAATCGCTGCGCCGCATCCGCATCGGTATCGAAAAGCTCTCTTAAAAAATCAAATAAGTCCGTCGCAAATTCCGGACTCTAAAAATTTACTACGAAAGGTCGCATATTCACATGAAAAAGTTATCCAAAAACGTGGCGCTGGCCGGCATGATCGGCGCGCTGTACGCATTGCTGACGCTGCTGCAAAACGTTTTATTTCCGGGCAGTGCCTCGCAAGCCGTTCAATTCCGCCTGTCGGAGGCGCTGATGATGTTGTGTGCGGTATCTCCGAGTGCCGTCTACGGGCTTACGCTCGGTTGCGCCGTTGCCAACATTTTCGGCGGTATGCCGATTGATATTTTGCTTGGCTCGATCGCCACACTGTTGGCCGGATGGAGTATCTATCTCACCCGCCGTTTGACGTGGAAGCAATTTCCCGTTTTATCGGTGATCTTCCCGTCTTTGTTCAACGGCGTGATTGTCGGGGCGGAAATCGCATGGTTCAGCGGTCAATTTACCCTGTTTAGTTTTCTAAGTGCGGCCGCTTGCGTCGCCCTGGGCGAGTTTGCGGTATCCACTGTCCTTGGGATCCCCTTTTACTTTTTCATTCGAAAACAAAAGTTTTTTAAATAAGGAGAAACAAAATGAAAGTCAAAAAAGCCATCATTCCGGCCGCCGGACTGGGCACGCGCGTGCTGCCCGCTTCCAAGGCCGTTCCGAAAGAGTTGCTGCCCATTGTGGACAAACCGGCGCTGCAATATATTGTTGAGGAGGCCGTTGCTGCCGGCATTGAGGATATCTTGATTATCACCAACCG
>CAKRPM010000090.1 GCA_934378025.1 uncultured Eubacteriales bacterium
GTATGAGGACGCCGGTGATGGTTCGGAATTTGAAAACGGCTGCTTTGCCACTACGGAAATGAATCTTTCGTGGAATGAAAAAGCCAAATTTGTCATTCATGCGGCCGTCGGCGACACATCCTGCCTGCCTTCCGTGCGAAATTGGGAAATTGTACTGCGCGGATATAATGATCTTTCGGATATTGCGGTTTGGGTAAATGACAAGTCTGAACGTTGTGAGATCAGCAGAGATCGCAAAACGCACAGCATTTGCGTAAATGTTCAAGCGGCGGTTACGGATACCATCACAGTGGAAGTCAGCGGTGACGAACTCATGCACTGTAATGAAGATACCGAGGAAAAATGGCTTGACATTTTGCAGCGCGCTCAGATCGGCTACATTCAAAAAGAGAATATGGCAAAAATCATCAGGGACAGCAAGAAAAATCTTCATAAAAAATTGATGACAATTTCGGGACAATCGCTGGATGAACATCATCTGGAGAGCGCAATCAAGGAAGTTTTAACACTTTGTTGCGATGAGTATGAAAACTTTTCCGACGGTCACAACGATTAAAAGTAATTGTCTTTAAAGCGCAGTTGTAAAAAAACAATAAATAAGAGAGGGAAATTATGAGTAAACAATGTAAATCTTGCGGAACCGACGCTCCGGAAAACGCGAAGTTTTGTCCGATGTGCGGGGGTGTTGATTTTATCGAGGGTTCATCGACCGAGCAACAGGGGGAGACGATGAACAGCGCTCCCACGAATCCTCAACCGGCGGTAAATCCGGCGGCATACCAAGCGCCGACGCAGCCAAATCCGCCGAAGAAAAAGAAGACCGGTTTAATTATCGGCATTGTGGCGGCTGTTGTGGTTGTCTGGCTGGTTACCGGCTTTTTCGTCGGAAAAGCGGTTCGTAAAATCATTGCGGGGAATGAAGGAGAATTATTCGGAGATCATTTCGGCACGAGCATCAATGACGACGGTAACATCGAAATGCCCGATGTCGATGTAGAAAAAGCCGTGTATAGCAAAGGCGCGCTGAATGGCAGCATCTATACCAATAAATGGGCGGATATTCAGTTTGAAATTCCGGAGGGCTATTTAAATGCCGATGCGGATACCTATGCTATGTCCGAAAATGAAACGACCGAATGTGGCTTATACATTTTTGCAAATGACAACAGTTCGATCATGTATATTCAGTATGAAAAATTGCCCACCTATCCTTCGTACGATGAGGCTGACTAC
Organism: uncultured Eubacteriales bacterium; assembly: GCA_934378025.1. Classification (GTDB taxonomy): domain Bacteria; phylum Bacillota; class Clostridia; order Oscillospirales; family QAKW01; genus Firm-08. The sequence goes on from CAKRPM010000090.1 coordinate 1,234, forward strand.
CTGGATGCGGTTGTATTGAATTTGGAGACTGAGGCAGCCTATCAACAGCCCGACACCTATACGCAGATTTCTTTGGGCGGTTACCAATATTTGAAAGCCGACTGCAATTTTACAAATGATTATGGCACTTTTGTACATACATTGTATGCACGAAAAATCGGCAATTATATGGCGCTTATTTCTGTGATGGGCGTTTCGGCCGAAACAAATGACGCATTGCTCGGCACAATGACCCAAGTAAAATAGCCGACTGTGTTATAATACAAAAAGCATCTGCCCTTAGGGCAGATGCTTTTTTTCATGAAGAAGCGGCATCGGTGATGAAAGCGGGGAGGAGGGCTTTTGATAAAACAGTTGAAATATTGATAAGAATTTGTTATAATCAACATATTGCTCTGCTGTAAGAGCAGGAAATAAAAAAATGAGGGGTATCATCATGGAGAAAAAACATGCACGGGGCGGCTTTTCCAGTTCGCTGGGATTTATTTTGGCGGCGGCCGGCTCCGCGATCGGATTGGGAAATCTTTGGCGGTTTCCGTATTTGGCGGCGAAAGACGGCGGCGGCCTGTTTATTTTGATTTATATTATTTTTGCGGTCACGTTCGGATTTGCGTTGATGACCACCGAAATTGCCATTGGCAGAAAAACGGGACTCAGCCCTTATCAGGCGTACGGCAAAGTGGATAAACGGTTCCATTTTTTGGGCATTATTGCAACCATTGTGCCGATCGTTATCTTTCCGTATTATTGTGTAATCGGCGGTTGGGTTTCCAAATATGCTTTTACATACATTTCCGGCGGTGCCGAGCAGATTAAAACCACCGGTGCGGATAACTTTTTCGGAAACTTTATTACGGGGGACGTATCACCGATTGTTTGGTTTTGCGTTTTTATGTTATTGACGGCCATAATTGTTTTTCTGGGCGTAGACAAAGGCATTGAAAAAGCATCCAAAATCATGATGCCGATTCTTTTTGTTTTGATTCTTGGAATTTCCGTATATTCTTTAACCTTAAAACATACCGACGAAAACGGTGTGACCCGCACGGCGCTGCAGGGCTTGAAAATTTATCTGTTGCCGAGCTTTGAGGGAATGACGGTTTCAAAATTTGTTACAATCGCGCTTGACGCGATGGGGCAAATGTTCTATTCCATGAGCCTGGCAATGGGAATCATGATCACGTATGGTTCATACTGCCGCAAGGACAGCAATCTGGTAACATCTGTAAACCAAATTGAAATTTTTGATACCGGTGTTGCACTTTTTGCCGGTTTAATTATGATTCCGACGGTGTTTGCGTTTCAGGGACAAGAAGGATTGGGACAAGCAGGACCCGGACTTATGTTTAAGGCTTTGCCCGCGATCTTTGAGCAGATGGGCAAAATCGGGCCTGTGATCGGCGCGTTGTTTTTCATTCTTGTATTGTTTGCGGCGCTGACCTCCTCCATTTCTCTGATGGAAACAGTGGCCTCTGTGTTTATCGATCGTTTTAAAATGTCCAGACCCAAGGCAACGGGGATTACCTTTTTGATCGGACTGATCATCGGGCTTATCGTTTGCTTCGGTTACAATATTTGGTATTTTGAAGCGACGCTTCCCAACGGTCAAACCGGTCAGATTTTGGATATTCTTGATTATGTTTCCAACAGTATTCTTTTGCCGGTCGTGGCGTTGTTAACCTGCGTGTTGATCGGCTGGATTGCAAAACCGGAATACGTTATCGATGAGGTTGAGAAGGGGATCGGCAATAAAAAATTCCGCAGAAAAACCTTGTATACCGTAATGATCAAATTTGTGGCGCCGGTACTTTTGTTTTTGATTTTTTTACAGTCCTTTAATGTGTTTGAATTTCTTTCTTAAAATTTAAAAGCAATCCCGCTGAAGAAACTTCGGCGGGATTGCTTTTTTACGGTTTATAAGTATAGGTGCGGATTGTCCGTTCTTTCCAGAAGATAGTCCACGGAAACATTAAAATAATCGGCAATACGAATCAGCTCTGTGATGCCCGGTTCGCGCTCGCCGGTTTCATAGCGGCTGATGGTATTTTGACTGGTGCTTAAATCGATGGCCAGCTTTAATTGTGAAATTCCTTTGGCTTTTCTGATTTCTTTTAAACGCATAAATACAAATCCCCCTTGACTTTATTATCCCATTGTGGTATATTTTAAATATCCCAATTTGGGATAAAAAATATGAGGGAGTTAAAAATATGGAAGAAAAAAAGAAAACATCAGGATTTGGAACAGCTGCTTTGGTATTGGGAATTATCGGCTTTATATTTTCCTTTATTCCGATTATTAACTACGTTGCCATTATATTGGGAATATTGGCGGTGGCCTTTTCAATCGTCTCTCTGGAGAAAGGAAAAAACACCGAGATGGCGATCGCCGGTGTGGCCACAGGCGTACTTGCCATAATGATCCCAATTGTCATGTATGCGACCGCGTCAAAGGCGCTTGATGGGGTTTCAAAAGGCCTTGATCAAGTGTCCGATTCAATTAACGATATGTCGGGCGAAAATACAGAGGATATCCTGAAAAATACCCTTGAGGTAACATTCGGAACTTTTGAAATTAAAAAAGGCGATTTCTTGGACAGTTATCAGTTAAATGTAACAATTAAGAATAAAGGCAGCGAGCAAAAGTCCTTTGCGGTGAAGATTGAAGCGGTTGATGATAAAGGCGTACGCATTGATGACGATACGGTTTATATCGATCACCTTAATGCGGGGCAGAGCCAAAATGTTACGGCCTTTACCTTGGTAGGAAGCGACACTGCAGAAAAGCTGAAAAGTGCAGTGTTTAAAGTGGTCAATGTTTCAATGTATTAAAAAAAGCAGGCGTAAAGCCTGCTTTCAGATTGTCGAAAAAGTCGGTCAACCGCAAGCAAAGAAAACATGAGTCTATTTTTAAGCAGGAAAATTAAAGAGTATTTTTTACTTTATAGTTCTCGTTAAAAACAAGAAGCAGCATTAGAAAGCGCCCGAAATCATCGAGATTTCGGGCGCTTTTGCTTACTTTCGCCGAACATGGCCTCTTCCGTATGCACATACGCCGACAAGTCCATGTTCGGCAAATTTACCTTCCTTTTTCGAAGTCTGCCAGCGTGTCGATAGGTTTATCGACACGCTGAAAGCAGGCGTAAAGTCTGCTTTTTTAATAATTGGGAAAGGGAGTGCTCTTGACATAATTTGATAAAAATAGTAGAATAGACCTAATTATTTTGTTTTTTTTGGAGAAAAAGCTATGGATGTGATTTTATATGCCGAGGTCAATGTCATTTGCATAATTGTTTTGACCATTATTGCCACCAAGGCAATGACATTCGGATATGACCAGTCTCTGAAAAATAAATTATTTACCTTCTCGCTATGGTTTGCCGTGGCGGCCAATTTGTTTGATTTTTTGTGGGATACGGGCACCGGAATGATTTTCAGCTTTTCGCTCCCTATGCTTTGGGGGCTGAATATGCTGTATTTTCTTTGCTTTGAAGGGGCTGCTTTTTGTTGGTTTTTATATGCAAAAACCAGACGGAACAAAAACTTTTTAAACAGCAAAAAACGCGTTATTTTCAGTGCACTGCCGGCGGCGGTATTAGCGCTGCTGATATTGCTTTCCTGCTTTAACGGGTGCGTTTTTTATATTGATAATGCCGGGGAATATCATCGAGGTGCTTTTTTCTGGCTGCAGCCGTTGCTGTCTTATGGATATGTGTTTTACATATTTTTAGAGAGTATTATTTTGGCGCTGAAAAAGAAAAATTATGTTCGTCGTACAGAGTTGATTTCCGTCGCGTCTTTTTCCTTACCGATTTTGTTGGCCGTGGGCATACAAATCCATGTGCAGAGTATACCTATTGTTTCCGCCGGGATTACCATATCGTTCCTTTTGGTTTATATTAACAATTTGCAGTTTATGATTTCGGTGGATCCGGTGACCGGGATCAGCGATCGTCGTCAATTGTTGTTATCACTGGCGACGCAGGCTGACAACTTAAAGCCGCATGAAAAGCTGTATTTCCTATTTTTGGATATTGATTCTTTTAAAGAAATTAATGATACGTACGGGCATGACGAGGGCGATCGGGTGCTGCGTGTGGTTGCCTCTGCTTTAAGGGCGATGTGCATGGAGCATAATGCACAGTGCGCGCGTTACGGCGGTGATGAATTTGCCGTGGTACAGGTGCTCGGAGAAGATCAGAGCATTGAGACGCTTTGCTGTGAATTTCAAGAACGCTTAAAGCAAAAAATCAAGGAGCAGATATTTGCTTTTGAGGTGGATATCAGCATCGGCTATGCCGAGTATCACCATGATGCCGAAATGCTTCAGGATTTAATTATCCGCGCGGACAAAAGCATGTATCGCGAGAAAAAATCAAAAGTTCGGCAATGATTTTATTAAAACCGAAAACAAAAACCTCATTCATTTGAATGAGGTTTTTTTGTTTCATTTAAGAGATCCTGATAGGAAATTTTCAAAACTTTTGCAAAGGCCTTAAACTCAATATCGGTTACAAAACGCTTGCCGCATTCAATGCGCTGTACGGCATTTTTGTCAACGTCCAGTCCGTATAATTGCAGTCGGTCGGCCAACTCTCGCTGGGAAATTCCGATTTTTTTGCGATAAAACG
>CAKRPM010000091.1 GCA_934378025.1 uncultured Eubacteriales bacterium
AGACTGGGATTGTGGAAATCTACAGCAAAAGAAAATCTTTCCGGTTATCTCAATCCGCAGGAATGCGGCAACCGTACAGGGGTGAGGACGCTTGCGGTCTATGACGATATGCAGCATGGTCTGACTTTCCAAAAGACATCTGTTCCATTTGAGATGAGCGTACTGCCGTGGAGTGCTTATGAACTTGAAAATGCGACGCATTTGGACGAGCTTCAGAATGTCCGTTATACATGGGTCAGAATCGCTGCAAAGCAAATGGGTGTCGGCGGTGACGATTCCTGGGGAGCACCGGTGCATGAGGAATACAGGATCCATGCAGATCAGCCGATGCAGCTGAATTTTGTAATTATGCCTTTAAAGTCATAAGAAAATACAAGACAAAGTTACTTGAGGTAAATTTAAAAAGGGGCGCACCAAACGGTGCGCCCCTTGTTTTTTTTCACAATGCGAAAATTGACAATATCATCCAAAACAAGTATACTGATAGATAAGAAAAGGAGAGTGATTTTATGGGCATTAAGAAAATGGCGGCAGTGGTTTTAATAATTATGCTTTCAATGAGCTTGTTCGGATGTAAAAAAAGTTTGCAACAAGAGATAAGTGTGCAAGATGGCACAGTTGCAGTGACGTCGGGAGAGGAAATTGACGGTGTGATTTTACATGGTGACGCCGCCAAGGCAATGGCTGATATCATACTGGTACAAACGCTTCAAAAAGATCTCGGTCAATATGAAAAAATTGATATTGTTCATGATGCTGTAAACAAGCTTTGGAAGGTAATCTATTTGCCGGAGTCCGGCACGGTCGGCGGCGATACAGTGATAATACTGTCTGAAAAAACAGGCGAGGTTTTGTCTGTTACGAGCGGGGAGTAATATTTTAAAAGCTTATGGTTTTCATTTTCCGTGTGTTTAGGGTAGTTTATCAAAAAGCCCCTGTTTGGGGTGTACACATGCGTAATATCTGCGAGCAGCATGACAAAAATTAAAAGGGCGCACCAACGGTGCGCCCTTTGATTTTGCGTGGGAGGCATGAGGCCGGTTTATCAAAATGGTCAGAATATTTATCAAAAACGGCATATTTTTTTAAAACACATTGACTTTTTTGTGCGATATATTAAAATTTTAAGTGAAAATGAATTGTAAAGGAGTAGGTTCTATGAACGCAAAAAGGGTCATCAGTTTATTGCTTACGATCATGATGTGCGTCGGGCTGCTTGGCAGCATTGTTCTGCCCGCGGCAGCTGCAAGCGATGTGTACATCATCGATCCGAGCGGTACGGACGGAGAAAGCGGCAGCGTGGATTGCAGCGGCGTTACCGTGCGCGGAACCGTGTACACCTCATACGAACAATTTGAGGCAAATTACACGGGCAGCGGCGCCGACGTATATTTCACCTCCGGTGAATTTTACGGACTTACCGTGACCAAGCCCGTAAATATTTACGGGGCTAAAAAAGGAATTGATCCGAACGTAAAGGGCGTTGATAAGTTGCAGCCGTGGACGCTGAACGATAAACGGGGCAACGGTGAAACGGTTTTTACAGGGAAAGTTTTAATTTCTGCTTCGGTTCAAAAGGATATAACCGTTGACGGAATCACCGTGGATCAGGCGGGATACTTGAAAGTGGAAAATTACTTATCGGATGTTGTGGTGACCCTGAGAAATATTGTGGTGGGGGAAAACTGCAGCCGCACCGACTACTTTCTCAATGCGTCGGCACCGGTGAACGTTGTGCCGAGCGCCGGAAACTATTACATGGATTTGGTACTGCAAAACGTGTACGCCGGCGATTACAAGGGTACGGGGCATTTTATTTATTTCATTTCGGCGCAAAACACCCTGCTGGACAACATTTATTTTTCCAATAATAAGGCAACGTTTTTGCAAACATCGGCGGCTTCCAAAGTGGGCGACCATTTTGTGATGAGAAACAGCTTTTTGTACAACAATCTGCCGGTCAGCGATTTGACGATTTGGCACCGCTTCCCGAGCATCGGGATGACCGAAAGCATTACTTATGAAAACAACGTTTTCTATAATGCGCACGGAACGACGGCGGGGCGCAGCAACAGCCATACCGTTTATTGCGGTGAAATCAAAAATAAAACACAGTACTATAATTTTACCGGAAATACATTTGTGACCGAGTACGGCGCCAAGGCACCGATTCGATTGGTTGCCAGCAGCACCACCGGCGGCGAGGGATATGATGTTTCCAACATGGTTGTGAAGGAAAACGTATTTCTCGGTTTCGCCTCCTCCGCCAATCTTTGGGATGGGAATTTCGGCGGCAGCGGTGTTAAGAATTATGTCGGAAAGGTGGATATGAGCGACAACTTTACCTGGCTGGCTTCCGCCACCAATAATAAAGCCGACAAGGTCAATAGCTTTTCCTCCGAAGAGGATCTCAGAAAATTGACCGGTGTGGCGCCGAAGACGATTGATAAGGGCATTATCGGCAATAACAGCGGACCGTATTATCTGAACTACGACCGCACGATCAGCACGGATATGCTGCGGATTAAAGAAATTGATCTTCAAAATGCTGCCATTGACGGCGACAAGATCAAGGGAATTATTACCGAGGACGGTTATGTTCCGAAAATCACGTATACCTGCGGAAATGATATCGCCCGCACCATGGCACTGAAAAATGCGGCGGGAAATGAAATTACGTGCATTGATGAGGCGGGGACGTACACCATGACCCTTGGTTATGAAACGCAAAGCAAAGAATATACCTTAACTGTAGAAAAGGCCGTGAAATACACGGGCGACGGCTATATGTTCGATCCCAAAGCCACCGGCGATACATCGAATTACTGGGACGGCAAGGCACAAAGCTTTGTGTTCGGAGAGAACATTTTTAACAGCTTATCCGCTTTGTTCGCCAAGGCGGACAAGGACGGCGTTGCCGTGCCGAAAGTGCTGTTACCTGCCGGCACGATCGAGGGGGATTATACCATCGCTCACTCTTGTGAAGTGCTGGGATATCATTACGGAAAAGACCCCATTGTCCGCAATCCCAAAGCGACCGAACCGGATACGCTTTCCGATGAACGCGGACAGGAAGAGACGGTTCTGACGGGGCGCTGGACGGCAAATTATGCGGCGAATGATATGACATTTATTTTCGACGGAATTACCCTTGAAGGGGACGGCCGTTTTGCTGACAGCACCAACGATCGAACCGGGGTGAGCATCAGCTTTAAAAATATCATTTGCGGCCCCGGCTCGCTTTCTGCGGCCACCAAGACCAATATTCGTTTTTATACCTCGGCGTATAGCGAAAAATCCTTGAATTTCAAAAATATTTATATGGACGGTCTGAAGCTGCAGGGTTCGGCTTCCGACTATCAGCTGTTTTTCTTTAACGCAACGGATACCGTTGTTGACAATTTGTATATTGCCAATACGGACATTTCGATCTGCTCGAACATCTTTTTCCAATCCGGGAAAAACTATACCAAAGGGCTCACCTTTACCTTTAAAAACAGCAAACTCTATAAAAATACTCCTGCCGCACAGGCCTCTGCCTATCTTGCCACATTCTACGGCAACGAATCGCACGCCTACAATCGTTATGCAAACCGCGAGTTTGTAAAGACAGTCATTCAAGACAATTTGATTTACGATACCGGCAAGGCGCATGAGAGCAATCCCTATAATAATGCGATCTTTAATTTGCGGTATCCCTATAAGAGCTTTAGTTACGAAGTTACCGGCAATACCTTTGTGGAGGATCGCGAGGTTTATCATTTTGTAACGGATGATAAACATTTGGGTACGGATGTATTTAATCAGTTTTTGCACATTGTGCCGATGAACAACGGCAAGGGCGGAGAAAACTATCAGTGTGATCTCAATCAAGCTTTTAAAGTGACGGGGAACCGCTTTATCGGCCGAAATGTTATTTTGAACGCCGATCGGGTTTATGCCGCTTCTCTGCCGAATGTCGAAGAAAATTTCATTATCGGCTATGATACGGTTCAATCGCTGAAGGATATTAACGAAATCTATACCGCCCAGGGCGAAAACCCCTATGATGCGGTTACAACGACAGGCGGTTATTCACCGCAGACATATTACCTCGATTATGCAATGACAACGCTGCAAACCGCATTGGCGCCGAAAATAGGCGCGGTCGGTAAAACCGATCATGTTGTTGTGATCAATCAGGGTGAGGGCGTGCTGACGGCGGCTGATTTTGCCCCCGAGGGCACTTCGGCAACACTTTACAGTGACAAGGCCCGTACCAAAGCGGTGGAAAGCGTCGATTGCGCGACCCTGACGCCGGGCACAAACGTTTACTATTTGGAGCTTACAAAAGGAACTGTCAAAGATGTTTATACCGTCTTGCTGAATACCGAGCTCAGCGATAAAACGTATGACGGCGGTATTTTGTATAAGGCGGCGCTGGAGGGCGTCGGAGACGGCTATGATATTTACGCGGCCATGGGCAAGACCGTTTATCATTTCGTTTCGGGCGAGTCGGCTTTCGGCAGTATGGATCAAATTGTGCATTATACTCAGGAAAAGGCACCGACCGTTTTGCTGCCGAAGGGCAATTACACGGCGCAAGAGCTTGCCGCGGTGGAAGATGTTCATTATATTTATGATCAAGAAGCCACCTATGACCAAGCGACAACGGCGAAGAAAGATAAAATCAAGGTGCTCTGTGTGGGCGACAGCATTACGCTGGGTACCGGCGCATCCAACCGCACCACCAAGGCATATCCTGCTTTGCTGCAGACAATGCTGGGCGATGATTACGAAGTGCTTAATTACGGACGCGGCGGTGCGCTTGGCTCCAACTCTTCGCAATACGGCTACAAAAGCTTATGGAACTATACCGCTTCAATGAAGGAAAATCCGGATGTGATCGTCTTGCTGTTCGGCGCCAACGACGCGCAAAACGGATACTATCATATCCCGTTGGAGTATTATAAAGAAGAAGTTTCCGAGATGGTGAAGGCCTATCAAAACCTGCCGTCGAAGCCCATCGTATATATCGGTACAACCACGAACGTCATCAGCGGCTGGAACCAAGATTGGCTGACGGAAGTTCGTGCGCTGCAAAAAGAGGTTGCAAAAGAAACAGGAATTGAACTGATTGATTTGTATGCCGCCTCTCTGACTTGGGGCGCGGCGTCGGAAATTTACAGTGATAACTGCCACTTTAAGGATGTCGGTTATCAAAAGATGGCGCAAACCATTAAGGAAAGCATCGATTGGACGCAAAAGGGCGCCCATTTGCCGACGAATGAAATCAATATCACCTTTACACAATACACTTGTCCCCATAAACCCGGTGATTTGATCGTCGATACGCCGGCCGATTGTTACAGAAACGGCACGGGGCACAAGGAGTGCACGCTTTGCGGCGAAGTCGTTGAAAAAGACATTGTGATTGAGATGACCGGAAAGCATGTCTTCTCCGATGAGCTGACGCGAGGAGAAACTACGCACTACTATGCCTGCACCACCAAGGGCTGCACCGCCAGAAAGGATGAGGCGGCTCATGAGGGAATCTTCGTGACGGAAATTGCCGCCACCTGCAAAAATGAGGGCGTCGGGCATACCGAGTGCAAAGTTTGCGGATTCATAATGAAATCAAGCATTTCGATCCCCAAAACTGAGGAACATACCTGGGACGCGGGCACCGTAACGGAGAAAGCCACCTGCACGGAAAAGGGCGATAAACTCTTTACCTGCTCTGTGTGCCAAACCGT
>CAKRPM010000092.1 GCA_934378025.1 uncultured Eubacteriales bacterium
AATTCCGGGAAGCATCCATGATGTGAAGCTAATTATTCAATTCAAATAACAGTGTCCAGAAAACTGGGTACATATCAGGATCGGTTCGGTGCTTTGTTTTTTTGCAACCTTTTTGGTGCTTTATTTTTTGGAAGCTCGGTGCTTGGCTTTTGAAACTTGCCCCCGCGCTTGGCTTTTGAAGCTGGTGTGCCGCCCCTGTTTTGCTTGCCGGGTGTTTTTCGATAAATGCCGATTTCGCTTCTTGAATTTAAGGGGGCGAAAATTTCAGCGTATCAAACGCTTTCGGAAATTGCGGCAATGATTTCCAGTGCGACGCGGATGCCGTCTACAGCGGCAGAGGTAATGCCGCCTGCAAATCCGGCGCCTTCACCGGCAGGATAAATGCCCTTTAGATTGCTTTCAAAATGCGCGTTTCTCATCATTCGGATCGGGGAAGAGGAGCGGGTTTCGACCCCGGTCATCACAGCGTTTGGATCGTCATATCCTTTCAGCCGCCGACCGAAAATCGGCAGCGCCGCCTGCATGGCGTCGGTGACAAATGTAGGCAGCACCTCGTGCAGATCGGCGGGCGTCACGCCGGGTCGGTATGTGGGCTGTACCGTGCCGAATGAGCGGCTGACCCGCCCCCCTTGCAAAAAGTCGCCGACGGTTTGCGCCGGTGCATAATACCGTCCGCCGCCTGCCGTAAAGGCCTTTTGTTCCAGTGCTCTTTGAAATCCCACGCCGTTCAGCACATGCCCGCAATCGTAATCACAGGGCTGTATGCCGACCAGCAGTGCCGCATTGGCGTTTTGGCCGTCGCGCGCATGCAGACTCATGCCGTTGGTGACCACGCCTCCGTTCTCGGAGGCCGCCGCCACCACCTGCCCGCCCGGACACATACAAAAAGTGTATACGCCGCGTCCCTTGGGGGTGTGCCAGGCCAGTTTGTAATCCGCCGCTCCCAACAGTGCGGCGTCACGACCGTACTGCGCCGTATTGATCATGGCCTGGGGATGCTCAATCCGAACGCCGACCGAAAAGGCTTTTTGCTGCATTTCCATGCCGCTTTGGTAAAGCATTTCAAAAGTATCGCGTGCGCTGTGACCGACAGCCAGTACCGCATACCGCGCCGCTCGTCTTTGATCGGCAATGACGGCGTCAAGCGCTCCGTTTTGAAAGGAAAGTGAATGTACTTTACAGTCAAAACAAACCTCGCCGCCCAAACGGATAATTTTTTGGCGTAGGTTTTTTACAACGCCGCGTAATAAATCGGTGCCGATATGCGGCTTGGCAAGATATAAAATCTCTTCGGGCGCGCCGTTTTCGACAAATTCGGCCAGTACTTCGGCGCATAGCGGATTTTTGATTTGCGTGGTCAGCTTGCCGTCCGAAAAGGTGCCGGCACCCCCTTCGCCGAACTGCACGTTGCAGCACTCCGAAAGACGGCCGGTCTGCCAAAAGCGCTGCACCGTTTCGGTGCGCGTGTCCACATCTTTGCCGCGTTCCAACACGATCGGGCGCAACCCCGCCCGCGCCAGCGTCAGCGCCGCAAACAAACCGCAGGGGCCGGCGCCGATGACAATGGGACGAATATCGGAAGAAACGCGCGGTACCGCCAATCGCGGCCGCGGCGGTAAGGGTTGTCCGGGGGCGGCCGCCTCCAGCGAACAAACAAATTTGGCCCGTCCTCTGGCGTCCAGCGAAAGCCGATGAATACGAAAATCGCCGATGGCATGCCCGACTTTTTTCTCTGCCGCGCGGCGCAGCTGCGACTGCGAAAATCCCGGCGGCAGCATGATATTTTCAATGAGCATTTTTGTCCCCCCTCGGTCACTTTGTCGTCTTTTATGGGCTATTTTACCACACTTTTCCGAAAAAAACAACAAATCGGTTGCGCTTTCGATTTTTTTCTGGTATGATAGTAACAATTACTTTCGTAGGGGAAGGATTTTGGTATGCTTCCGATTATCTTTGCCATTCTGTTTGCAATTTATCTGTTTTTAATATTTCCCTCCTTTCGCCGTCATCCCGACCGTGCATGGATGGAGGGGCTTTTTATTGCGCATCGAGGAGTGCATAATCAAAAGGCGGGGTTACCGGAAAACTCCTTGCTGGCCTTTACGGCGGCGCGCAAACTCGGCTTTGCCATTGAACTGGACGTGCGGTTAACCGCCGACGGGGAAGTGGTGGTGTTTCATGACGATCATTTGCAGCGCGTCTGCGGAGTGGAGGGACGTGTTTCGGAAATGACGCTCTCTCAGCTGCAACAGCTTCGTCTTTTAGGCAGCGAGCAGACCATTCCCACCTTGCAGCAGGTGCTGAAAACGGTGGACGGTGAAGTGCCGCTTTTGATTGAATTTAAATGCGATAAAAAGGATTGTCGGGCGCTTTGCAAAGCGGTGGACGCGCTGATGCGCGAATATAACGGAAAATATTTGGTGCAATCCTTTTATCCGCCCGTTCTGTTTTGGTATCGGCGGCATCATCGGCGGATTTGCCGCGGGATTCTTGCGACAAACTTTTGGGCGCAGAAAAACAGCAAGTTTTATGCAAAACTGGCGGCTTTGCTGCTGTTTAATTTTGTGGCGCGGCCGGATTTTGTCAGCTATGAAGCGCGCTTCGGTGCCTGCTTTGCGCGCTGCATTTGTGCGGCGTTGGGGGCATTTCCGATCGGCTGGACCTATAAAAGTGCGGACGCCGTGGCGGCGGACGGGTATAATCGCGCCTTTATTTTTGAGGGATTTTTGCCGGAGAAGCCTTATCGGCAGGATCAATAATATTTTTGCCGGGGCAGCTGACGGTGGCAAAACAACGATTTCAGCGGCAGAATGGAGTTTTTTATGAATAAGAAACTGAGTTTTCGAGAGTATGTGCTGGTGGCCAGCATGCTGTTTGGCATGTTTTTCGGCGCGGGCAACCTGATTTTCCCGGTGACGCTGGGGCAGCAGGCGGGCAGCAATATGTGGATCGCCTCCATCGGTATGCTGATTACGGGCGTCGGTTTGCCGCTGCTGGGCGTGGCGGCGCTGGGCATCAGTCGTTCAACGGGGCTGTACGATCTTTCCAGCAAAGCGGGCCGTCCGTACGGCATGTTTTTTACCTGCCTGTTGTATATGACCATTGGGCCGTTTTTTGCCATTCCGCGTTGCGCCACCACCTCTTTTACCGTGGGATTGGAGCAAGTGCTGCCGCAGGACAACCGTTCCTGGCTGTATCTGTTGATTTTTTCGGTGCTCTTTTTTGCCGCAACGCTGTTTTTCTCGCTGCGTCCCGGTAAAATCTTAACGTGGATCGGTAAAATTTTAAATCCGTTTTTCCTGGTGTTCTTGGGGATCTTGGTGATCGTGGCGCTGCTGTCGCCCGGTGCGCAGATCTCTTCGGTCGAACCTTTGGGCGATTATGCCGCAAAGCCGTTTATGTCCGGCTTTTTGGAGGGCTATAATACAATGGACGCTTTGGCCAGTCTGGCCTTCGGCATTGTGGTGGTTCAGGTTATTCGTGATCTCGGTGTGCAAGAGCCGAAAGCGGTGGCTTCCAGCACGGTTCGTTCGGGCATTTTCAGCTGTCTGCTGATGGGTGTGATTTACCTGGCGGTGATGATCGTCGGCGTGCAAAGCCGCGGTCTGTTCGCACCGGCCGAAAACGGCGGCGCCGCCCTGGCGCAAATTGCCAGTCACTATCTCGGAAAGCCCGGGTTGTTCATTTTGGCGGCCACTGTTACACTGGCATGCTTGAAAACCGCCGTGGGCTTGATTACCAGCTGTGCGGAGACCTTTGCGGCCATCTTCCCGCGCGGACCGAAATATAAAACATGGGCCATTATTTTCTGCGCCGTGTCCTTTGCCTTCGCCAATTTCGGGCTGAACGCCATCATCGGTTATTCCGTGCCGGTGCTGATGTTCTTGTATCCGTTGTCTATTGTTTTGATTGTGTTGGCATTGTTCGGCCGATTCTTCCGTCATGATTTTGCCGTGTATGCCTGCACCATCGGATGTACGTTGTTTGCCGCCGTGTACGAGCTGCTCAGAACCTTGCCGGAAGGCGTTCGCGCGTTTTGCCATTTGGATGGCGTGGTGGAAGCCGTCGGAAAGTTCTTGCCGTTTTCGTCCTTGGGGTTGGGCTGGGTTTGTCCGGCAACGCTGGGGCTGATCATCGGTTTGATCGTTCATCTCTTTAGACGAAATCAACTGCAAAAAGCATAATAAAAAGGGGCTGCACCGTTTGGGTGCAGCCCCTTTTGACAAGTATTATTTAAGCTCCAGTTTTCGAGAGGCCGGTGTGCTTTCGGTTTTCTTGGGTAAAATCAACTCCAAAACACCGTCTTTATAAGCACCGGTAATATCTTCGGCACGAATGGCGCTGATGTCGAAGCTGCGGCTGTAGCTGCCGTAAAACCGTTCGCGGCGCAGATAATTATCTTTTTTATCCTCGTCCTTGCCTTGCCGTGTGGCGGTAATGGTCAGATATCCGTCCTCGATGTTTACATCGATATCCTTTTTCTCAAAGCCCGGTAGGTCGGCTTGCAAAATCAGCTTGTCGCCCTCGTCTTTGATATCGGTTTTAAATGCGGTCATTGCGCCGGATTTTCCGAAAAACGCATTTTCCAGTTCGTCCATTTCTTTAAAGGGATAATAAGAATTTCTTCTTGCAAAAGGTGTCAGTTCAAACATATAAATCGCTCCTCTTTTTTATTTATTATCGTACTCGGATAGAATATAAATATTCGCTTTCCAAGGGAATCATCCTCTTTCTTTTTGATTACCTATATCATAGTCCGAAAATATGAAAAAAGCGTGCGAATACTGTGAACAAATTGTTAAAATTAGCACTCTCGTTAAAGGAGTGCTAATTTCTTTTTTGTCATCCTTCAGCTCTCAAAAATTAACGTGACCGGTCCGTCGTTTTGCGAAAAAACCTGCATGTCTTCGCCAAACTCTCCGTGCGCCACGGTAAAGCCGCGCGCCGTACAGGCGGATAAAAAGTATTTGTACAGCGGCAGTGCAATCTCAGGGCGTGCCGCACCGGTAAATCCGGGACGGCGGCTCTTTACATCGGCGTACAGGGTAAACTGCGATACCACCAAAAGGCTGCCGCCCACCTGGGATAGGGATAAGTTCATTTTTCCGTTTTCATCTTCGAATACGCGGCAACCGCAAATTCGATCGCAAAGCTTGTCCGCCTCGGCGGTGGTGTCCTGCGGGGCGATCCCCAATAGGACCAAAAAGCCGTTTTCGATTTGTCCGTTGATTTGTCCGTCAATTTCCACACGTGCGTTTTTAACGCGGGTTACCACTGCTCGCATTGTGCTGTTTCCTCCAAAATTTGTTGTAAATGGTTGATGTCGTCGGCAAGGCGCCATGCACCGGCATTTGTCAGCTCCATGCGGCTTCCGTATCCGTACAGAACGCCCACGCACCGCAGCCCGACTGCCCGCGCCCCCTGTACGTCATAGGCGCGATCGCCGATCATCACGGCGTTTTCGGGGGTGATCTGCGGGTTCTTTTCCAAAAGATAGCGCAGCACGTCTTCCTTTTTGGGGCGTTGCTCCGAAAGGGTGTTGCCCGCCGTAAAATAAAAATAGCGCAATAGGGAAAAGTGCTCCAAAATCGGCCGCGCATATTCCTCTGGCTTCGAGGTAGCCAGGCAAATTTTATGACCCGCGGCGGCCAGGGAAGAGAGCAGCGCCTGAATCCCGGGATACGGTTCGTTTTCCAGCATGCCCCGATCGCTGAAATATTCACGATAC
>CAKRPM010000093.1 GCA_934378025.1 uncultured Eubacteriales bacterium
AAAGAAAGCGCCATGATCGTTTGCTCTTCCAAGGATATGGCGGGCATTGATGATGAAAACATCGGCTTTATGCTGATGCCCGTGCCGGCAGGCGGTCAGCGCAAAGCGAATACGGTGGTGGCCAAGGCGACCGGCGGGTTCTATTTTAATACCAAGGCCATGAACCGTGCGGTGGATGATTCCACGTCGTTAAGCTTTGTGATGATCGAGTTTTTGAATTCTTATGTGGCCAACAGCGATTACTATACCGCCATTTTTGCCGAAGCGGGGACGCTGCCGGTTCATAAATCTTTGTCCGACGCGGTCAGCGGTTCGCCGGCCACGGCGGGGTACGCCGTCTTTAAAGCGGCCGAGCATGCCGACATGCCGATCAGCGAGCGTATGATCACGTTTGATTCGTTTGTTTCGGGACTCAAAGATGTGCTGGACGGCACGGTGAAAGCCGCCGATTATTTGGAGAATGTCAGCAATGCGGAGGTAAAAGCGCAAAACGAAAAGTTTGAGGCGCTGAAGGATAAATAAGTGAGTAAAAAAGCGGCATTTATGTTAATAGGCGGCATCCTGCTGGCCATTATCGCGGTCAGCGTGGTCAGCATGATCTTTTGGGGGCCGAAAGAGGAAAAGGCGTACGTATACGTCACCACCGAGGGCTTTGGTGAGGATCGCGACGTGACCGATAAACTCCTGACCGTTTCCCCGGGGGATACGCTGAGCGATGTCATGAGCCTGAAATATAAAACTTATTATGAATATTTCGGTCAGCCGCTGGTGCGGCAAAACGAGTTTGTGGAGTTTTTCGGCTGCAAAAAGGAAAACGGGAAAACCATCCGCGTGTATATCGATGACGTGCTGACGCTCGATATTTCGCAGGCCTATCTCGGCACCGGCAGCAAAATTAAATTCGTATACAATTAAATCGGGAAAGGAGCTGTAAAGAACGAAAGGTTTTTTACAGTTCCTTTTTTTGCGAAAAAAAGGAGCGATAAAAATGAAAAGAGTAACAGCGTTTTTGACGGCGGCAATCACACTGCTTTGCGCCGGTTCGTTTTTCTTCGGCGCGGGGGCGGCAAGTGAGAAAACCGTGGCGATCACCTTTGACGACGGGCCGGGCAATTATACGGCCGCATTGCTGGACGGGCTGAAAAGCCGCGGCGCAAAGGCGACGTTTTTTTGCACGGGTACGCAGGCGGCGGGTCGTCCCGAGCTGTTAAAGCGAATGGTGCGCGAGGGGCATCAGCTGGCCAATCATACGCAAAATCATAAACAGCTGACCAAACTTTCCCGCGCACAGGTACGCTCGGAAATTCGGCTGACCCGCGATCAGCTGGTGAAAGCGGGCGGGGAGCGCACCTATTATATCCGTCCGCCGTACGGCAGTTATAACGATACTGTTCGGCAAGAGGCCGACGCGCCGCTCATTTTGTGGAGCGTGGATACGCTGGACTGGAAATATCGGAATGCGGATACAGTCTACAATAATATTATCAGTCAAACCAAGGACGGCAGCATTATTTTGCTGCACGATCTTTATAAGACCAGCGTGGAGGGGGCGCTGCGCGCCATCAGCACGCTGCAAAAGAAGGGATATGAATTTGTGACGGTGGAGGAGCTGTTTGCCCGCCGCGGCATTACGCCGCAAAAGGGCAAGGCATACAGCAGTGCGCCCGCGGGCAGCACCGCGGCCGCCGCGCCCGAAATTGCGGTGAAAGACGTTTGGGGCGGCAAGCAAATCACGCTGAGCAGCAAGACCCAAGGTGCAACCCTTTATTATACCACCGACGGCAGTACGCCCACGACCGCCTCTCCCCGATACAGCGGCGCTTTTGTGCTGAAGAAAAGCGCGGTGATCAAGGCGATTGCGGTGAAAGGCGGCCGCAGCGGCGTCAGCAGTAAAAGTTTGTCCGTGCCGCAGGCGGCTTTTGCCGATCTGCATGTAAACGGCAAAAAAGTGACGCTGACCACCGCGGATCAAAACGCGCGGATTTTTTACACCACCGACGGCAGCACCCCGAGCGAAAAAAGTACGCGCTATACCGGTGCCTTTACGGCGGAAAAACGCATTAATATTTTGGTGCAGAGCCGCGGCCGTGCCGATCGTCGGATTCGGTATGATCAAACGCAGTACGGCGATTGGTTCCATGATGTTTCCCCCGAAAAGTGGTATTATCGGCCGATCGGCGAGATGGTGCATCAGGGCATTTTAAAAGGTGTGGGGCTGCACACGTTCGATCCGGACGGCGAGATGACCCGAGCCATGTTTGTCACGGCTTTGGCACGCTTTTCGGGCGAGCGCCTCAGCGATCAAACGAGTCCGTTTACCGATGTGCCGAAAAACAGCTGGTATGCCGCGGCGGTGGCCTGGGCGGCCAAACGGGGCATTGTGCAGGGCGTGAGCCGCACGCAGTTTGCCCCCGATCAGAAGATTACGCGCGAGCAGATGTGCACCATGATGATGCGCTTCGCCGAGGATCAGGGGATTACCCTGCCGCAAAAGAGCGTCACGACCTTTACCGACGCCGACAGCATCAGCCGCTGGGCGCTGCAAAGTGTATCGGCTTTACACTGCGCAGGTGTGATTAACGGCATGGGCGGCGGCCGCTTTGCGCCGAAGGAAAGCGCCACGCGCGCTCAGTGCGCCAAGATTTTGACGCTCTTTGCCCAAAAGGCCGGGCGGTAAAACGATCAAAAAATGATTATTTGTGCAGGCGCCCTTGCAACCGGGGCGCCTGTCTTATATAATGAAAGAAAAAAAGGAGTTTTTGGCATGAAACCGATTATTGATATGCACACGCATACAACGCTGTCCTTGTGCTGTTCGGACGAGGGGGCAACGGTGGAGGCGTATCTTGAAAAAGAGGCGGAGCTTGGCGTGCAGGTGTTGGGCATTTCCAACCATTGCTGGGATAAAGATGTGCCGGGCGCCAGCGGCTTTTATCAAAAGCAGAGCATCGAGCATTGCCTGCAAATTCGGGATGAAATCCCGGCGGACACACGGGGCATTAAGCTGTATATCGGTGTGGAAAGCGAGTACTGCGGCATGACCGATACGCTGGGCATGACGGCAAAGGGCGCTGAAAACTTTGATTATATTTTAATTCCGCATACGCATGTGCACATGGTGAATTTCGTCATTGAAGAAGATCCGAAGCTTAAAGCGGCGCGCGCCGAGGTCGAGCGCCGTCTGCGCGAAACTTTCCCGAATTTCAGCGAAAAGCAGATTACCCGCTGGATGGACATTTTGCGCCGTGCGGACGCCGCGCAGTTCAGCGAGGGACCCGATTTGCCGTTTGTCAGCAATTTTATGTGCGAGAGTTTTGTGAGTTTGCTCAACCATCCCGAGCTTAACAAGTTTAAAGACAAGGTGCCCACCTTTGTGGCGCATCCGTTCAGCGCGGTGATGTACAGCGAGGCGGATAAGGACGAGATGATCTCCTATATTTCCGATGAAAAGCTGGATGAAATGTTTGCCTTAATGGGCGAAAAGGGCGTCGGATTTGACATCAGCGTCAATAAGTTTATTCGGGAGGACGGCACCGATCGGGTGCAGATGTACCGTTTGATCAAAGCCGCCAAAAACCACGGCGTGAAATTTATTTTCGGAACGGACGCGCACAGCATTGCCGCCTTGGGCAATGCCTGGAGAGAACCGCAGATTATCGAGCATGCGGGATTGACGCCCGACGATTTCCATCCGATGGCACGCGATTTTGTAAAATTTGAGTAAAAAGAAAACCGTCGAAAACTTTTTTGTTTTCGACGGTTTTTATCTTTACAAATCCCGACGGGTAGGTATATAATGGAAAAAAGAAAAGGAGTTTGGATCATGAAACCGATCATTGATATGCATACCCATACGTTTTTATCGACCTGCTGCTCGGACGAGAGCGCCAATGCCGCCTCTTATATTGACAAAGCGGCCGAGCTTGGGATTCAGGTATTGGGTATTACCAATCACTGCTGGGATAAAATTGTGCCGGGCGCCAGCGGCTTTTACCAACCGCAGGACGTGGAGTGGTGCCTGAAAATTCGGGACGAAATTCCCGAGGATAAAAAGGGTGTAAAGTTTTATGTCGGCGTGGAAAGCGAATACTGCGGGCTGACCGATACGCTGGGCATGACGGCGGAAAATGCGGTGAAATTCGATTACATATTGGTGCCCAACACCCATACGCACATGGTGGGCTTTGTCATTGACGAGGACCCGCGGCTGAAGGCGGCACGCGCCGAGGTCGAGCGCCGTTTGCGCGAAACTTTCCCGAATTTCAGCGAGAAGCAGATTACCCGCTGGATGGATATTTTGCGCCGCCCGGACGCACGGCTGTTGGCGGACGGTGTGGATTTGCATTTTGTCAGCAATTTCATGTGCGAGAGCTTTGTGGGACTGCTCAATCATCCGGAACTGAACAAATTTAAAGATAAGGTGCCCACCTTCGTGGCGCATCCGTTCAATGCGGTGGGCTACAGCGAAACGGACAAGGACGAGATGATGTCCTATGTCTCCGACGAAAAATTGGCCGATATGTTTACGCTGATGGCCTCCAAGGGCGTTGGCTATGACATCAGCGTCAACAATTTTGTTCGGGATGATAAAAGCGAGCGGGCGCAGATGTTCCGTCTGGTGGAAATCGCCAAATCGTGCGGCGTGAAATTTATTTTCGGAACGGATACGCACTCGGTGGCGGGGCTGGGCAACGCCTGGAAAAGCGCCGTGGTGTACAAAGACGCGCATCTGACGCCGGAGGATCTGCATCCCATGGCGCGCGATTTTGTGGATTTTGAATAAACTTAAAAAAGCGGTCGAAACGCTTCGGCGTTTCGGCGGCTTTTTTTGTTGATAAATGACAACAAGCGCGAATACTTTGAAAAAAATTTCAGAAAAAACCTACAAAAAAGTCTTGCCTTTCTCGGAGGGGTACTATATAATAAGCATGAGGCGGGGCTTTCCGTCCGACTTTTTACATTTTAAAGGAGACTTAGAAAAATGAAACCGATTGTTGACATGCATAATCACACATTTTTGTCTGCCTGCTGTGCGGATGAGACGGCCAATGCCGCCACGTTTATCGACAAAGCAGCCGAGGTCGGCATTCAGGTGCTGGGCATCTCCAATCACTGCTGGGACAACAGGATGGAAGGGGCTTCCCCTTGGTATAAACCGCAGGATGTGGAGTGGTGCATGCAGATTCGCGACCAAATTCCCGAAGATAAAAAAGGTGTAAAGCTGTACATCGGCGTGGAGAGCGAGTACTGCGGTATGAGCGATCATATCGGTATGTCCGCCGAAAATGCGGTCAAGCTTGACTATGTTTTGATTCCGCATACCCATACGCACATGGTGAATTTCGTTATTCCCGAGGATCCGTTTATGAAAGAGGCACGGGATGAGGTCGAGCGCCGTCTGCGCGAAACTTTCCCGAATTTCAGCGATAAGCAGATCGGGCGTTGGATGAACATTTTGCGCGTGCCGGACGCCAAGCAGTTCTGCAAGGGCGTTCCCATTCAATTTGTCTCCGACTTTATGTGCGAGAGCTTTGTCAGCTTGCTCAACAATGCCGAGCTGAACAAATTTAAAGATAAGGTGCCCACCTTCGTGGCGCATCCGTTTATCGCCTGCGGCTATACGGCCGAGCAGGCGGA
>CAKRPM010000094.1 GCA_934378025.1 uncultured Eubacteriales bacterium
ACATATACAACGGCGTAGGCCGTGTGCACGCCGCCCGGATTGTTGGAATGAAGGGTGGCGGCAGCGCCCGTTCCGGTAAAGGAAAACTCAAATCCGCTGTTGGTCCAGTTGAAATAATGAACGGTGCCGTCATCATAGGTTCTGCCGAACCAGCGCACCTCGTTTTCAATATCGTACAGCTGATCCGCACCGATCTCGGGCTGATCTCCGCCGTCCGAACGCAATGTCATCTCCCGATCCAGGTACCACCAATCCAGCGTCGCCGGGCCGTTTACCACCGGCATATCCGCGCTGCCGTCCTGCTTTTCAAAATAGTTTCCATTTAAATCAACGGCGGTGGTAGTGTAGGCGTTGCGGTACGCCGTCGCAACATTGATAAAGCGGTTGCCCGTTACCGTCATGCGGGCGCCCATGTCATATTTGGCCGTCGCATAGGTGCTGATGGCTTCGGTCGTGCCTTTGGAAGAATTGTTTTGATAGAAGGTATTCCCGGAAATGGTAAAATAAATATTATCCGTGCCCCACTGCAAAGCAATAATATTGTTGTTGGAGGCGGCTTTGGCGTCATTATCTACAAAATAGTTGTTTTCGATAACAACATCCACACGCTCTTTTTTACCGATATTAGTGTTATGGTCGCTGTTGTTACGCAAGCGGGCGTTGATCAACTGATTGGTTTTGTTCCGCAACATGGAATTGCTCAGCGAAAAACGCATTTTATCCGTCGTCTCGTTGATCATAATGCCGTCCACCAATTTTTTCGTGGATGTGCCGTCGATATAAATACCGTCCAATGCCATTTGATCGGCCGCACTTTGCAGCAGATTGGCCTTGGTCAGTCCCTCGGCACGAATGTTTTTGATGGTGACATTACGAACAAAATTATTCAGCCAGCTGCTCTCGTTGGGACAAAAGTACAGCGGCGCGCCGGTGGCGGTGAGCTCTTTAAAATACAAATTCTGAATTTCAAAGGTGCCTTTTCCTGCCGTTCCCACCGCACTGTACAGCTGCCCCGCGCCGGAAAAAGCAATACCGTCTATCACAATATGTCCAACCGTTGAAGCAATGGTCCATTTGGCCGTTGCCTTGGCGGTTTCGGTCCAACGCTCGGAAAGCGTCCACTCGTCAAATGTACTGCTGCCCTTTTGATTGGGGTCGTACCCGGCGGTATAGCCGCGCACTACAATGTCTTTGGTAAAGGTGACCTCACCGTCGTACAAACCGTTCAGTACCACCAGTGTGCCGCCCTTCGGCGTGGCGTCAATCGCACTTTGCAAATCGGCAAAGGCGTTTACGCCCCAAACCGGGGTATAAACATGATCTCTGAACTGATATTTCGACGGTAAATTGCCGCTGTTCCAATCGGAACACACCAAAATATCATCGTCGGTCAATTCAAACAGCGGGGTGGTATCCCCCTCGTCGGGCACCGCGAAAGCGAAGCAGGAGAAAAGTGATAAAAGCATGACTATACTCATCACCCTGCAAAGCCATCGCCCTGCTCTTTTGGAAAAATTACTGTTCATAACTTGCCTCCATTCTTTTTTTACACATATATAATTATTATAATTTATTAAAATGTAAAAATATATTGATATTTTGAACAATATTTCTCTACGCTTTTTAGTGATTTTCACAACAAGAAATTGTCCCGTTTTTATGTTATTTGAAAGTGCCAAGGCTTGGCCCCGAAAAAGAAAAATCCCGCCAAAGCCTCTGTAAAACAAAGCTTTAGCGGGATTTTTTTCGATAAAACTTATCCCAGCATATATCCGCCGACCGATCGCACACTGACCGGATAGCAACAATTTTCGCCGAACAGCATTTCCATAGCCCCGATATACTCGCTTAGCTTTTCCTCCGGCACAAACGCCTGGATTGTGCCGCCGAAACCGCCGCCGTGAACCCGCCAAGCGCCGTGACCCGAAAGAATTTTTTCACTGACGCACAGCGCCACACTCAACGCCTGCGCTCTCGGAGCGCTGCTGCAGTAAATATTTTGCAAATACATAAACGAGGATCTGCCCGAAGCGATGATACATTCCTTAAACGTTTCAAAATCGTCCGCCTTCAGCGCTGCCGCCGCGCGGGTCACCGTTTTGTTCTCCTCAAAGAAATGACAGGCACGCAGCACGCCCAAATCGCCCGCTGCCGCGCGCACTTTGTCCAGCGCATGATAAAATTTCGTTTCATCCACCTGACGCAGATACTTCTTGCCGAATACCTCGGCCGCCGCCGCCATATCCGCCCGAATTGCCGCATAGTCGCCCGTCGCGTCCGCATGATCGGCATGGCAGTCGGTAATTACCAGACGATAGCCTGTTGAACCGAAATCAAAAGAAAGCGGCGTTACTTCCGGCGCTGAGGGATTTTTGAAATCAATTTCCACAAAGCCGCCCACACTGCACGCCATCTGATCCATCAAACCCGACGGTTTTCCGAAATAAACATTCTCTGCATACTGCGAAATTTGCGCGGCCTTCACCGCGTCCATTTTCCCGTCGTTGTATAAATCATTCAGCATCGTGCAAACTAATATTTCAAAGGCGGCGGAAGAGCTCATTCCCGAACCTTTCAGAACATTGGTGGTATTGACCGCTTTCAATCCGCCGATCTTATAACCGTCGGCTTTCATTTTGGCCGCAATTCCGCGTACAATGGCCGCGCTTGTCCCCTCTTCCTCCGGTTTCTTTTCCAAATCGTCCGTATCCACAATCACCGTCGGATACGTATCGCTGGCCACCACAATCAAGCCGTCGTCATCGGCCGTTGCCGCAGCCGCCACATCCAGCTCAATGGCCGCCGCCATGACCTTCCCGAAATTGTGATCGGTATGATTACCGCAAATCTCGCTGCGTCCGGGCGCGCTGAAAAAATGTTCGGGCATCGTGCCGAAATTTTCTTTATATAAATTCTCCAATCGCTCATAACGCGCAATTTGCTCGGCATATTTTTGCGCCGGGTACAATGACCCGATCGCTTTTTTAATTTGTTCGGTCATAGCAATTCTCCGTTTCAAAAAATATCTCTGTATTTTTATTGTAGCATATTTAAAGCAAAAATCAACCTCAAGTTTCTTAAAAAAATTCTTTACTTTTTAAGAGAGCTGTGTTATACTACTATTTGCAATTTGAATTTTGGGATATAGCCAAGTTGGTAAGGCAATGGATTCTGACTCCATGATTCCGAAGGTTCGAGTCCTTCTATCCCAACCACATGGATATCCATAACATATTTTGTTATGGATATCCATTTTTTTATGACCTTTAAAAAATTCACTCTTGCACTGCAATTCTTTTTGTGCTAAAATGAGCTTGCGACACATCTGAATATTTCAGCCATAAAAGGTGCATTTTACTATGGTAAAAATGCAACCTCTGTTTTTGCACCTTTGTGGCGTAAAAGATGTGTCGCAGCATTTGAGGCTATGCATTTTTCAGTGCGTAGCTTCGGCTGCGCACTTTTTTATTTTAGGAGGAAAAGAAAATGATTTGCAACAAATGCGGAAAAGAAATTGACGACCGTGCGGTTTTGTGCGTCCACTGCGGCAACATAATCGGCACCATACCCGGCCAAACGCCGAAAAAGAAAAAGATGCGGCCGCTCACCATTGTAGCCATTGTTTTGGGGGTCTTAGTTTCCGTTGTCATCGGAGGTATCATTGCCACTACGACGTTTAACAATGATATGAAAAACGCCGCAGCCTATATCGAATCAAAAGATTTTGCCGCAGCTGAGGAAATTTTGGAAAAACAACTGAGCACCAACGGCGAGCAA
This sequence comes from uncultured Eubacteriales bacterium, assembly GCA_934378025.1. Taxonomy (GTDB): domain Bacteria; phylum Bacillota; class Clostridia; order Oscillospirales; family QAKW01; genus Firm-08. The sequence goes on from CAKRPM010000094.1 coordinate 3,778, forward strand.
GCAAAAGTTTACCTGCTCTACGCCGATTATTACACTGCGCAAAACCAATATGATCAAGCGGTCGAGATCTTGGAAAAAGGATTGAAAAAATGCTCTTCCAATGACGAAATTCAGAAAAAGATCGATCAAATCAAGTCCGATTATGCCGACGAGATTAAAGCGCTGCAACTAAAAAAACAGCAAGAGGAAAAAGAAAAACAAGCCCAAAAGCAACAAGAGCAGCAACAGCAGCAAAAAGCGAAGGAATTGCAGCAACAGCAGGAAAAGGACGCTTATATTCAAAAGTGTCAAGCCGTTGCATATAAAGATTTAGCACGCAATCCGGAAAAATACAAGGGCCTTGCGCTGACTTATACGGGGAAAATCTCCCAGGTGATCGAACCGACGTTTGGCAACACCGTCACGCTGCGCATTGACGTAACGAAAACAGATTACGATTTTTATGAGGACACCATCTATGCAACCGTGAAGCTGGCGAAAGAGGACGAACGATTATTGGAGAACGATATCATTACTTTTTACGGCGAGTGCGACGGCATGCAAAGTTACACAAGTATTTTAGGGCAAAAAATCAGTATTCCGAAAATTGATATTCGGTATTTTTCGCGGGTCAAATAAATCCATTCCCTCAAAAAAGCACTTGCATCGCAAGTGCTTTTTTGTCTCTCGGCGCGAAAAAATTGGACTTGTCAAAACGCACGCCTTATGATAAAATGGAAAAAAATAAAAGATACGGGTTGAAAAGTTGTTAGCTGAGTAAATGAAAAAGGAAATCCGGTTCGAATCCGGAACAACCGCCATTCCTGTGTTTGAAAAGGGGCTTTGCCCCGTTTTTCGGCATGCTTTTAAAAGCACGCCCTTTCATCAGTCAGAATCCCTGTCGTATCTTTCGGTTCATAAGCTTGGGTGTGAAGATCGAACCGCCGTCCGCTTATGAGACCGTTTATAAAACGTTCTCTTCGTGAAAATGCGGAGGGATTTTTTGTTATTTAAAAAAGAAAGGATTCACTATGAAAGCATTTCAAAAAAGACTGATCGGTTTTAGCGTTGCCCTTGTCATGCTGCTGGGGATGATCGCCACATTTGCTTATGCAAAAACTGAGGACGATTATACCTACACCATATCCATGGAGGGCGAAACGCTCGGCCAGGGGCTTTATGTCGAGCCGACCTCGTACACTCTTTCGCAAATCAACACCTTGGTGGCCACCAAGGGCTACGGCCCCTATTCTGCTGAAGATTTAACCCCTGCCATTGTCACCATTGCCATGATGATTGACAAAAATATGCAGTGGCAGAACAGCGGTGATCTTCAATCTTTTTATCTGCAAGCCGTTCAGGGTGTTGATAAGGGCACGTTGAACATTCCCGAAATTATCACCGAGAACGGCGGCCCGAGCAATGAAGAAAACGACGGCAATGACGACGACTATCTGGGCGAATTTGACTACAGCACAATGGCCGGCTGGATGGTCACGGTAGATCATTACATGATCCATGTCGGCGTCGGCGCCTATACACAGGCGGAAGCAGAGGGCGCCGGGCACACTTTTTCGGACGGTTCCGTCATTCGCTGGCACTTTACGCTTTACGGTTACGGCGGTGATTTGGGCTTTAATACCGGGTGGGGCATGCCGCCCTATTTTGAAGCGGCAAATAAAGACGAATTATATAAAGAATACGCCAAGCTGAACGACGCGGGATTTTTTGAAAGCCATGCGGGGGCCAAGCAAGCGGCGTTGAACGTCATGGAGGATTTGACGGCCACCCAGCAGCAAGTCGACGCGGCACTGACCGCATTAAACGCTGCGGCCGCAGGCGGTGTACGCAAAGACGAACAAACCGT
>CAKRPM010000095.1 GCA_934378025.1 uncultured Eubacteriales bacterium
GGTGGATGTACTGCTTTGCACGACGATTATTGAAACCGGCATTGACATGCCCTTTACCAATACGCTGATTGTGGAAAATGCCGATCGTTTCGGCCTGGCGGGTCTTCATCAATTGCGCGGCAGAATCGGGCGCAGCAACATCAGAGCCTATGCTTATCTGACCTATCAGGCGGGTAAAGCGCCCAGTGAGGTTGCCGCCAAACGCTTGATGACCATTCGCGAATTTACGGAATTCGGTTCCGGCTTTAAAATCGCAATGCGCGACTTGGAAATTCGGGGCGCAGGAAGTGTGCTGGGGGAGCGGCAGCATGGGCATATCAATACCATCGGGTATGATTTGTATATGAAAATTTTATCCGAGGCCATTGCAGGCGAAAAGGGCACGGTGCAAAAAGTCAAAAGCGACTGCACGGTGGATATCGCCGTATCTGCCTATTTGCCGGCGGAATATGTTTCCCATGAAGAGAGTCGGGTGGACTTGTATAAAAAGATTGCCGCCATTGAAAATGATGAGGATATGGCGGATGTGACGGATGAGCTGTGCGACCGCTTCGGCGAACCGCCGCAACCGACGATCAATTTGATGCGCATTGCCAAGCTGCGCGGTATGGCGCGCCTTTGCGGTGTGGATGAAATTAAACAAAAGGGCGAGGCGGTACTGCTGTATATGAAGGACGGCGATCCCGAACATCTGATCGGCGCGATTAAGGCGTTTCGGGGCAGATTGCTGCTGTCGGACGGCGCCCGACCGTATTTTACACTGCGACTGCAGCCGCAGGAGGATGTGATTGAGGCGCTTCAGGCGTTGATTGATTATTTAAATGCACCCGAAAAAGTATAAAAAAACATCGAACGGCTGTGCCGTTCGATGTTTTTGATGTTATTTTGTTTTTTTCTGCCGTCGGTCGCTGACAAAGCGGGCGTATTTTTGACGATACCCTTGCAGCAATTCACTAAGCGGTTCCTCCGAACGCAAGGCGAATACAAAGCGACGCTTTTTCTTTTGCTGTGCGCGCAGCGTATCAATATGCGCTTTAAGCTGCTCGTAATAAACGATAATTTCGTTTTTGCGGGCAAATGCGCGGATTTTTGCCAGTACATTGAGCGAATAGCATACGTCAATGAAAAACACGCCGTAGAAAAAGCCGATGACAAAGGAAAAGACAAGATTGCGGGACAGCCAGTCCAACGCCGACAGAATATACGGATGAATCGTAAAATAGTATACGGCGCTCAGCACCAGCCAAAAGAAAGAAAAGCGCGGGCAGATGATGCCTTGAATATTGCCCCATTGATCACTGTAATCCCAAAGTTTGACATTCATGCGCTTAATGAAAATCAGGCCGGCGATATATTCGATGACGGTCATCCCCAGCGCCATAAGAACAAGCTTTAATAAAATGTGCCATATAAGCGGCAAATGCTCGGGCAGGGAGATGCTGGAAAGCAAATACAGTATGCAAAGTCCGAAGCCGTACAGCGGCAAATAAGGGCCGACCAAAAATCCGGGATTGATCCATTTGCGCTGCGGATTGGCCCGGGAGAAAAAACGTCTGAAAATCAGTTCAATACACCAACCGATCAGACTCCCCATGAAAAATAAAAACAAAAATGTTAACAATAAGCTCAAAAAAAGCCCCCCTTGTTTCCATTGTACAAAAATTGTCGGCACTCGTCAAGTCCTAAAGACGGAAAGATAATTTTGACAGGCTGCACAAAAAAATAAGCAAAAAATCGTGAAAATTTCCGAAAAAATTTAAAAAAATACTTGCATTTTTCGATTGTTTATAGTATTATATTTAGGCACGACTGGAAAGCGTTGATGCAGGAGGTGGCTGCAAAAGTCCGAAAACCCTTGCAAAAAGCGACTTTATGCAGGAAATTTCTGCGGAGCATGTTCGGTTGCGCCCCTTAAAGAAGCAAATGTGTTGTTTCGTTTGTTCGTCTTTTTTGGGGAGCATCAGACTGTTTTAAAAGGTTGCACAGTCGATTTAAACCGAGCGAAAACAAAAAAATTCTTCAGAGAACTGTCGGGAGCGTCCCGATAAGCTTGATAACAAGAAATTTTCCGGATTTTCATCCGGCTTTTTATTGGGGCGGGTGTGAAACGCCCGGCTCGGTGGAAAGATTTTGTTCCCGTCGTTACCCTTCGTGCACATTATTTAATAAGGAGGAAAACAAATGAAAACCAACAAAATCAGAATCCGTATCAAAGGCTATGAAGCGATTTTGGTCGATCAGGCGGCTGCGAAGATTGTTGATACCGCCAAGAGAACCGGCGCCACGGTAAGCGGCCCGATCCCTCTGCCGACCGACAAGGAAATCATTACCATTCTGCGTGCTGTTCATAAGTACAAGGATTCCCGTGAGCAATTTGAAAGAAGAACTCACAAGCGTTTGATCGACATTTTGAAGCCCAGCGCCAAGACCACCGAAGCGATCGGCAATCTTGAGCTGCCGGCAGGCGTGGATATCGAAATCAAACTGTAGGATATCATTCGCAACTGGTTTGCGGCTTGTGTAGAGTTCAGGCCGCTACGGTCAAGTTGATTTTATCAACCAATAACCAAAGGAGGAACACGAAAGTGAAGAAAGGTATTATCGGAAAGAAAATCGGAATGACCCAAATCTTCGATGAGAAGGGCAATGTTATTCCGGTAACGGTCATTCAGGCCGGTCCCTGCGTAGTGGTGCAGAAGAAAACCACCGAAAACGACGGTTATAACTCCGTGCAATTGGGCTACGGTGCCGTCACCGAAAAACATGTCACCAAACCTTTAAAAGGCCATTTCGCCAAAGCAGGCGTGGAAATGAAGAAGGTTCTTAAAGAGTTCCGTCTGGAAAACGCCGCTGAGATGAACGTGGGCGATATCGTTGACGTTACCGCTTTCGCCGCCGGCGAATGTGTGGACGTTACGGGCATTTCCAAGGGTAAAGGCTACGCCGGTACGATCAAGAGATATAACGGTCATCGTACACCGATGACGCACGGCGGCGGTCCTGTGCATCGTCATGCCGGTTCTATGGGCGCCTGCTCTTCTCCTTCCAGAATTTTCAAGGGCAAAAAGATGCCCGGTCACATGGGTGCCGTACAGGTTACCGTGCAAAATCTGGATGTTGTGAAGATCGACGCGGAAAATCAACTGTTGGTTGTTAAGGGTGCAATCCCGGGTCCGAAGGGCTCCGTTGTAACCGTTAAGAACACAGTGAAAAACGGTTAAGTCAGGAGGGAAAAGCAATGGCTGAAATTAAAGTACTGAATATGTCCGGCGAAGAGGTTTCTACTTTGAATTTGGCGGACAGTGTGTTCGCAGCACCGATCAATGAAGCTGCAATTCATACGGCTGTCGTAAACCTTCTTGCCAACCAACGTCAGGGAACACAGTCCGCACTCACCCGTTCCGAGGTGTCCGGCGGCGGTGCAAAACCGTGGCGTCAAAAGGGGACGGGCCGTGCAAGACAAGGTTCGATCCGCTCGCCGCAATGGACGCACGGCGGTATCGTATTTGCGCCCAAGCCCCGCGATTACAGCTATTCCATCAACAAAAAGGTGAAACGGCTGGCATTTAAGAGCGCGCTGTCTGCAAAAATGGCAGAGGGCAAGCTGATCGTGTTGGACAGCATTGGCATGGAAGAATACAAAACCAAGGCGGTTGTTGCCATGCTGGCGGCGATTAAGGCGGACAACGCATTGATCGTCAGTGCAACGGCAAACAAATGCTTTGTGAAGAGCGCCGCGAACATTAAGGGCGTTCAAACAGCTCCTGTCTGCAGCATGAACGTGTATGACGTTCTTGCCCATGATACGCTCGTTCTCACGGTTGAGGCTGTGAAAAAGATCGAGGAGGTTTACGCATAATGAAATCTGTTTACGACGTAATTAAAAAACCGGTCATCACGGAGAAATCCATGATGAAAATGCAACAAAACAAAACGTACGTTTTCGAGGTTGATGTAAACACCAATAAAACCGAGGTTAAAAAAGCCGTTGAAGAGATTTTCGGCGTAAAGGTTGAACGGGTTACCATCACCAACGTAAAGGGAAAAGAGAAGAGAATGGGTGCTAACTCCGGCTTCCGTCCCGATCGCAAGAAAGCTTATGTCAAATTAACCGAAGCATCAAAGACCATCGAGTTCTTTGATGGAATGATGTAAGGAGGAGAAACGTTATGGCAATTAAAACATACAAACCGACGACTCCTGCCAGAAGACAAATGTCAAATGTTGACTATTCTTGTCTGTCCAAAGTTGCTCCGGAGCGCAGCCTGCTTGCAGGCGGTAAAAAGAAATCCGGCCGCAACAGCTACGGCAGAATTACCGTTCGTCATCAGGGCGGCGGCAATAAGCAAAAATACAGAATTATCGATTTTAAGAAAAACAAGCTGGATGTACCGGCAACCGTTAAAACCATCGAATACGATCCCAATCGTACGGTATTTATCGCGTTGATCGAGTATGCCGACGGTGAAAAGAGCTATATTTTGGCACCGGCCGAGCTTAAAATCGGCGATACCGTTATCACCAGCAAAGATGCTGACATCAAGCCGGGCAACACCTTGCCGCTGTCGGCCATTCCTGTAGGTACGATCATCAACAGCGTTGAATTGTATCCGGGCAAAGGCGCGCAGCTGGTTCGTTCCGCCGGTGCTTATGCACAGCTGATGGCGAAAGAAAACGGTTATGCGCAGGTCAGACTGCCGTCCGGTGAGGTTAGAATGGTTCGCCTGGATTGCAAGGCGGGCATCGGTGTACTTTCCAACGGCGATCACTCCAACGTTACCATCGGTAAAGCCGGTAGAAAACGTCACATGGGAATTCGCCCGACAGTTCGCGGTTCCGTTATGAACCCGTGCGATCACCCGCACGGTGGTGGTGAAGGCAGAGCGCCGATCGGCCGCAGCGGCCCGGTTACGCCTTGGGGCAAACCGACCCTCGGTTACAAGACGAGAAGCAAGAAAGCCAAGTCTAATAAGTTCATCGTACGCCGCAGAAACGGCAAATAATAACGGAAGGAGAGTATTGACATGGGCAGAAGCGTAAAAAAAGGACCATTCGTGGATCCTAAACTGTATGCAAGAATTTCTAAAATGAACGAAGCCGGTGAAAAGCGCGTTCTGAAAAGCTGGTCCAGAGCATCTACCATCTTTCCGGAATTCGTAGGGCACACAATTGCTGTGCACGACGGCAGAAAACATGTACCGGTATATATCACGGAAGATATGGTAGGTCATAAACTCGGTGAATTTGCACCGACCAGAACGTTTAGAGGCCACGCCGGCGCAAAAACGACGAAGTAGGCAGGAGGATATAAAATGCAAGCTAAAGCAGAATTAAAACATTTAAGAATATCTCCTCGTAAAGTCGGCGTTGTTCTGGATCTGATCCGCAACAAACCGGCAGGCACGGCAATGGCGATTCTCAAAAACACTCCCAAGGCTGCGAGCAAACCGCTTGCCAAGCTGTTGAAGAGTGCGATGGCGAATGCTGAGAATAACTTTGGTATGGACGTCAGCAAACTCTATGTAAAAGAAACCGTACTGGGCGCCGGACCGATTCTGAAGAGAATTCAACCCCGCGCACAGGGCAGAGCGTTCAGAATTTACA
>CAKRPM010000096.1 GCA_934378025.1 uncultured Eubacteriales bacterium
GTTGTCGGCGGCGGCAACTATTGGCGCGGCAGAAGCAATCAGTACATGGATCGCACGCGGGCAGATCATATCGGCATGCTGGCGACCACGATGAATGCGCTGACCATCCATGACGCTTTTGCGCAACTCGGTGTGGAGAGTCGGGTGCAGACGGCAATCGAAATGCGTCAAATTGCCGAACCCTATATCCGCAATAAGGCGGTCAGACATTTGGAAAAAGGACGCATTGTTATTTTCGGGTGCGGAACGGGCAATCCGTTCTTTTCAACGGATACGGCAGCGGCGCTTCGCGCAGCGGAGATTAACGCCGATGTAATTTTGAAAGCCACGAATGTTGACGGTGTTTATACCGAAGATCCGCGCAAAAATCCGCAAGCGCGCCGTTATGATCGGCTGACGTTAAATGAGATGCTCAGTCGTGATTTGCATGTATTGGACGGTGCTGCAACGGCAATTTGTCGGGACAACAATATTCCGATTTATGTTTTTGATATGACAGATCCCGAAAATATTGTTCGCGCCGTAAAGGGCAAAAATATCGGTACATTAGTAGCAAAGGAGTTTTAACCATGGGTAAATACGAAGAATTTGAGAGCAAAATGCAAAAAACCATCAGTGTGTTGGAGCGCGATCTTGCCGGTCTGCGCGCCGGTCGTGCCAATCCGGCGGTGCTGGATCGAATTACGGTGGAGTACTACGGTACGCCCTCACCGCTCAATCAGGTAGCGGCCATTTCGGTTCCCGAACCCAGAATGTTATCCATTCAGCCTTGGGACGTTTCTTTGGCTAAAGAAATTGAAAAAGCCATTTTGGCTTCCGATATCGGCATCACGCCGACCTCCGACGGAAAAGTAATTCGCTTGCTCTTTCCGCAACCGACGGAGGAACGCCGTAAAGAACTTGTCAAAGAAGTTAAGAAATACGGCGAGGACGGCAAAGTCGCCATCCGTTCCATTCGTCGCGACGCCATGGAAAAATATAAGAAAATGCAGAAAAATTCCGAGATTACCGAGGATGATTTAAAAGCAACCGAGGCGGATATTCAAAAACTCACGGATAAATACTGCAAGGATATCGATCAAATTATCGCCGAAAAAGAAAAAGAAGTTATGGCGGTGTAATCCGACATGTCTTGGTTTGCGCGTAAAAAACACAAACAGCTTTTTGATCCGCAGAAAATGCCGCAGCATGTCGGCATTATCATGGATGGAAACGGCCGTTGGGCCAAAAAACGCGGGCTTCCGCGGACGGCGGGGCATGCCGTCGGTTTAAAAGCGTTTAAAAAAATCGCCTTTTATGCCAAAGATATCGGCATTGAACAGATTACCTTTTACGCTTTTTCCACGGAAAATTGGAAACGTCCGAAAAATGAGATTGATCAAATCATGAAACTTTTGGATCAATATGTCGATGAGGCACTGGATGAATTTGAACAGCGCAAAGTACGGGTTCGTTTTCTCGGCGATATTTCTCCGCTGCCGCCTCAAATGGTGGAAAAAATGCGCCGTCTGGAACAATTGACAGAGCATTATTCCCCTTGGACACTCAATATTGCGTTAAATTACGGCGGCAGAGACGAGATTGTTAAATCCGTACAAAAAATTGCGCAAAAAGTTTCGGACGGTACGCTTTCCATTGATAAAATTACGCAGGATACCGTGGCGGAGAATTTATACTTTCCGGATTTGTCCGAATGTGATTTGATCATTCGCCCAAGCGGGGAGTACAGGCTGTCCAATTTCTTGCTTTGGCAAAGCGCGTACAGCGAGTTTTGGTTCGATGAAATTTTATGGCCTGATTTTAAACCGCATCATCTTGATAAAGCCATTGCAGATTTTCAAAAGAGAAAAAGGAGATTCGGAGCGATATGAAACAAAACATCTTAACGAGATTTTATACCAGCTTAATCATACTGGCGGTATTTCTGCTGATTTTTGCAACCTCATTTCTTTCGCCGGTTTTTGAAATTACAATTTCACTTCTGTCTATGTTTTGTATTTGGGAAGCCATTCGCGGCACCGGCTATACGGAAAAAAAGGTTTTTATGGTGCCCAGCCTTCTTTTCGGCGGGTTGATTCCGTTGGTTTTTGCCTTTAAACCTTATATTTTCCCTAACAGAAGCGCTTGGTACGGTGTTATTGTTCTCGGCTTTATCTATTGTATCGTTTCGTTTATTCTCATGATGTTTAACATGAAGACGTTGAAATTCAACAATACCACGGCGATCATGTTTATGTCATTGCTTATTTCCGCGTTTCTATCCAACATAATTTATATTCGCCGTTTACCGACGCATGGCTTTTTCTATATGGTGCTTGCCATTGTTTGCTGTGCGTGGATTACCGATATCTTTGCCTACCTTGTGGGAATGTTGGTCGGCAAACATCATTTTGCACCGGATGTCAGCCCCAAAAAGACGATCGAGGGCTCGCTGGGCGGCGCACTGTTTTGTATCGCTTTTTTTGCGCTGTTCTGCTTCCTTTATCAAACGGTGAAGGGTGTCAGCGTTCATTGGGGACTGGCGGTACTGTATGCCTTTATTTGTACGCTGGTCGGCCAATTGGGCGACTTGTCCTTCTCATTGATCAAGCGTTCCTACGGCATTAAGGATTTCGGTCATATTCTGCCGGGTCACGGCGGAATTTTGGATCGGTTGGATTCATTGATTTTTATTGCTCCGACATTTTATATGTTGTTGAGCCTCCATCCTTTATTTGTATGAAAAAAAACGTTTCTATACTCGGTAGCACCGGCTCTATCGGTACACAAGCGCTTTCGGTTATCCAACGTCTCGGATATACCGTGGGCGCTTTAAGTGCTTATAAAAACATTGATCTTTTGGAAGAGCAGGCTCGTTTGTATCATCCGGGCCTTGTCAGTGTATATTTGCCCGATCAGGCGGAAAAACTGAAAACGCGCTTGTCCGATACCGACATTAAAGTGGTGTGCGGTCAAGAGGGAAATTGCGCAGTGGCCACCTATCCGCAGGCAGACATTGTCCTCACCTCGATGGTCGGCATGATCGGTCTGTTGCCGACCGTTTCGGCCATTAATGCCGGCAAAGACATTGCACTTGCCAATAAAGAAACATTGGTGTGCGCCGGAAAATTGATTACAACGCTCGCCCGTGAAAAGGGTGTGAAAATTTATCCGGTTGACAGCGAACACAGCGCGATCTTTCAGTGCTTGCAGGGCAATACGGAAAATCCGATTAAATATATTTGGCTGACAGCTTCCGGCGGACCGTTTCGCGGTTTTTCCGCCCAACAGCTGCAATCCGTTACCAAGGCGCAAGCGCTTTGTCATCCGAATTGGTCGATGGGCGCCAAAATTACCATAGACAGTGCCACCATGATGAACAAGGGACTGGAGGTAATTGAGGCGAGATGGTTGTTTAACGTTCCGGTAGAGCAAATCCGTGTTGCGGTGCATCCGCAAAGCATTGTACATTCTATGGTTCAGTTTGAGGATAATGCCATTATCGCGCAGCTCGGCGTGCCCAGCATGGAAATACCCATTCAATATGCACTGACATATCCGAAACGCCTCAAAACGCCCGAAACGTTGCAGCTGGATCCTTTCGCCCGTGATTTGACATTTGAGAAACCGGATCCGGAAGTCTTTAAATGCCTTCACATTTGTCAAAAGGCCCTGCAAAAAGACGGACTGTATCCCTGTGCGGTTAACGGCGCCAACGAGGCGGCGGTCGCACTGTTTTTGGAAGAAAAAATACCGTTTTATCAAATCGGCGAGCTGGTGGAAAAATGTTTTTATGAATTTAACGGCAACCGTGATCCATATACTTTAGAGGATGTGCTTGATACGGATGCGTGGGCAAGAGAATTTGTAAATAAAAATGTGAAGTAAGGAGAAAGTATGCAGACTGTACTGAAAATCGTCATTACGATCCTGTTGTTCGGCGTATTGATTTTAATTCATGAGTTGGGGCATTTTTTGGTGGCGCTTTGGTCTAAGGTAAAGATCAATGAATTTGCCATCGGTATGGGACCTGCCATTTTGAAAAAAGAGCACAAAGGCATTTTATATTCACTGCGTGCATTCCCGATCGGCGGTTACGTCCAGATGGACGGTGAAGACGGCGAGGGAGAAGATGAAAACTCCTTTAATAAAAAGCCGAAATGGAAACGCTTTTTCATTTTAATTGCCGGTGTATTTAATAATATCATTTTTGGTTTTTTGCTCATTTGTCTGATCTACGGAACGGCCAAAGACTATCGCCTGTATCCGACAACCATTATTGCCGAATTCGATAAAAACGCTGTTTCTTCCGAATCCGGACTTAAAGAAAAAGACCAAATTTATTCAATCAACGGATATCGGATTTATACCTACACCGATTTAAGCTATGCCTGCACCAAAGACGGTACAAAGCCGATGAACATGGTGGTCATCCGCAACGGACAAAAAACAAATGTCGAAAACGTCAGCATGCCGGTTGAAAAGAGCGATTATGCGGGAGAATATTACCAATTGGATTTTACCGTATACGGCACGGAGAAAACGGTATTCAGCACCATCGGCTATTCCTTTAAAAGCACCATATCGCTTTCACGATCCATTTACTCTTTTATCGGCTCATTGTTTACGGGCAGCGCTAATTTAAATAATGTCAGCGGCCCGATCGGCATTACCCAGGTGATCGGCGAGGAGGTGGCCACCGAAAAGGGAATTGATTTTCAATCGCTCTTTTTGATGATGGCGATGATTTCGATTAACCTCGGGATTGTAAATTTGTTGCCGTTCCCGGCGTTGGATGGCGGAAGAATTGTCATCTTGCTGTATGAGGCGATTTTTAAAAGAAAACTCAGCCCCAAAGTGGAGGCGGCCATCAATGCAGGCGGTTTCGCTTTGCTAATGATTTTGATGGTCTTAATTACCGTAAAAGATATTGTTCATTTGTTTTGAGGAATGACTATGCGCAGAGAAATTCAAATCGGAAACATCAAAATCGGCGGATCCAATCGTATTGCGATTCAATCAATGCTTTCCACACCGTCTGAAAATACGGCGGCTTGCGTTGCACAGGCAAAAGCGCTTGAAGCGGCGGGATGTGACATACTGCGTATTGCCGTGCCGAATGAGACTTCTGTGAAAACGCTGTCGGCATTGAAAGAAAACGTTCAAATACCGATCGTGGCGGATATCCATTTCGATTATAAGCTGGCGCTTGCCGCAGCGGAGGCGGGGGCGGATAAAATTCGCATCAATCCCGGTAACATCGGCTCGCAGGAAAAGGTGCGCCAGGTGGTGAATGCCTGCAAAGCAAGAAATATACCCATCAGAATCGGCGTCAACAGCGGTTCGCTTGAAAAAGAAATTCTGGAAAAATACGGTGCGCCGACCGCTCCGGCTCTGGTGGAAAGTGCGCTGGGGCATGTGGCGCTGCTGGAACGTTTTGATTTTGAGGATATCGTTATTTCCATTAAGTCCTCCAATGTAAAGACCATGATCGACGCATTTCGTTTGATTTCTCAAAAGTGCGATTA
>CAKRPM010000097.1 GCA_934378025.1 uncultured Eubacteriales bacterium
ATGGAATGACCGCCGCCCAATACCAGCGAAACGGTCGGTTTGCGCATGGAGGCGATCATTTCCGCAATGGCAAGTCCCGCTTCCACATCGCCGCCCACCGTGTTCAGCAAAATCAAAAGCCCCTCGACTTCCGGCGTTTCTTCCACCGCCAGCAGGGCGGGCAGAATATGCTCGTATTTGGTGGTTTTGGTTTGGTCGGTGGCCAAAAAATGCCCCTCGATCTGCCCGATAATGGTCAGCGCCTGGATCCCGCCGGGCAGACCGACAAAACCGTTATCCTGTGCTTCGCCGCTCGGCGGCGTGCTGTTTTGCTCGCCGACGGCGCCGGGTTCGCTCATCGAAGCACCGCCCGTCCGAGATAACGGGCGCTCTCGCCAAGCATCCGCTCAATTTGCAGCAGACGGTTGTATTTGCAAACCCGTTCGCTGCGGCAGGGCGCACCGGTTTTGATTTGCCCGCAAGAGGTCGCAACGGCAAGGTCGGCAATGGTGGTATCCTCCGTGTCGCCGCTTCGATGCGATAAAATGCAGCGGTAATCATGACGTGTGGCAAGCCGAACGGCTTCCAGCGTTTCGCTGAGACTGCCCACCTGATTGGGCTTAATCAGTACGGCGTTTGCACTGCCCGCCAAAATGCCCTGGCTGATGCGTGCGGGATTGGTTACAAACAAATCATCGCCCACGATCTGCACCTTGCCCGCAAAATGGCGCGTGATTTGACGAAAGCCGTCAAAGTCATCCTCCCCGAGCGGGTCTTCGATGGAGGCAATGGGAAATTCTCTGCACAGTCGGTCAAACAGTTCGATCAGCTCGCCCGATTGCAGCGTGCGTCCCGCCTTGGGCAAACGGTATTCGCCGCCTTTGACCCATTCGCTGGCCGCGGCGTCCATGGCCAGCATGATGTCCTCGCCGGGGCGGTAGCCCGCCTGTTCAATCGCGTCGCATAAAAGGGACAGTGCCGTGCGTTCATCGTCGATTTCGGGGGCAAAGCCGCCCTCATCGCCCACCGCGGTGGAAAGCCCTTTATCTTTTAAAATGGATTTCAGCGCATGGTAGGTTTCCACGCCTTTGCGCAGTCCCTCGGCAAAGCTGTCCGCCCCCACCGGCATAATCATAAATTCTTGAAAATCCAGGGGATTGGAGGCGTGGGCGCCGCCGTTTAAAATGTTCATCATCGGTACGGGCAGCACGCAGGCGTTGGCCCCGCCGATATATCGAAACAGGGGAACGCCCTGTGCCGCCGCGGCCGCTTTGGCGCACGCCAGCGAAACGGCAAGAATGGCATTGGCGCCGAAAGTTGCCTTGTTGGGTGTGTTGTCCGCCAAAAGCATTTTTTGATCCAAATCGTACTGTGCGTCTGCTCGCATGCCGACCAAAAGGGGGGCAATTTGCTCGTTAACGCACGCTACCGCCGTGTCCACGCCCTTGCCCATATATTGCTCGCCGCCGTCGCGCTTTTCCACGGCTTCAAATCGTCCGGTGGACGCGCCGCTGGGAACGCTCGCTACGCCGCTGCCGCCGTCGCATACTGCGCGCACGCGCACGGTGGGCATGCCGCGGCTGTCTAAAACGGCGTCTGCCGTAATGGATTGAATGATTGGTTTCATGTTTTTTCCTCCCGAAACAGAATTATCTTTATTTTTTCTCAAAAAAGGGATTTTATACCGGCGAAAAATGTAGTATACTATTTCTGTTAAGAAAATTTTCAAAAAATGCGGGAGGGCGCCGAGAAGTGAAAAAGATTTCGGAAAAATCGTACGCAAAGGCGGCGGCTTTTTTTGCCGCAGCATTTATCAAAACGCCGATATTTCGCACATTCGCACCGAATGAGGCGGCGTTGGCGCGCTATTTTGAAAGTTATTTACTCGGCAGTAAAGGCATTATGCTTTACGAGGATGACGGCATCAAAACCGCGTTTTATTTTTCCGAAACCTATCAAGAGGGGTATGCCTTTGATACGCCGAGCGTTTGCATCCCGGAGGCATGCTATAATATCGAGCGGTTTTATCGGGATGGTTATGCGGTGCTGGACATGCTGGCCGTTGCGCCCGATTATCGCGGTCGGGGACTGGCGGGGAAAGCCATTGATTTTTTTGTAAAGGAAGCCGTCGGTGTCGGCGCCTTGCCGCTGACGGAAATTTTTGAGCCGAAGCATGTGCCGCTTTATGAGGCGCACGGCTTTTTTACGGCGCATCGGATTCAAACGGCGTGGGGAGAGAGCATTATTATGCAGTATAACGGAGAGAAAAAATGATTTTACATATTGAAGATTTGTCAAAGAGCTTCGGCGCGGCAGAGGTGCTTTGTCACATCAGCGCCACCATTGAAGAGGGCGCGCGGATCGGCATGATCGGCGTCAACGGCGCGGGAAAAAGCACGATGTTGAATATTATCACCGGCGCGCTTGCACCCGACGAGGGCAACGTTATGGTGTCCGGGGGCAAAAAAATCGGGTATTTGCGGCAAAACACGCCGCTGAGTTCCGGCAAAAGCGTGTGGACGGAAATGCAGAGTGTTTTTGCCGAAACGCTGGCCTTGGAACAAGAAATTTTGCAGGCGCAGACGGCGCTGTCCGAGCAGACGGAGGGCAGCGATGAGTACCGCCGTACGCAAGATCGGCTGCAGTCTCTGACGCGTCGGTTTGAGGCGGCGGACGGCTACCAAATCGATGTAAAAATCGCGACGGTATTAACGGGGCTCGGATTTGGCAAAGAGGTTTGGGAGCAGGTGGTGGACGGTCTGTCCGGCGGGGAGCGCGTTCGGCTGTCACTGGGAAAACTGCTGCTGCAGGCGCCCGACCTATTGCTGCTGGACGAGCCGACCAATCACTTGGATTTTAAAACGCTGTCTTTTTTAGAGGACTATATCAAAGGATATAAGGGCGCGGTGCTGGCGGTGTCGCATGACCGATTTTTTCTGGATCATACCATGCGGGAAATTTGGGAAATCGAGCAGGGCGCGCTGGTCTGCTATCCCGGCAACTATACCAAGTATAAAACGCTGCGGGAAGAGCGGCAGGCCAGGCTGCAAAAAGAATATGAAAAAAACCTGCAAAAGCGGGCGGCGCTTCAGGAATATATCGATAAAAATTTGGTGCGCGCCTCGACCTCCGCGATGGCCAAAAGCCGCCGCAATCAGTTGGAGCGCATGGAGCAACCCGTCCCGCCCGGGGCGGTATACCGCGGCATGAATTTTTCGTTTCATGCCGAAAAGAAAAGCGGATTTGACGTGCTGAGCGTGGAAAATCTGCGGGCGGACATCGGCGGCAGAACGCTTTTTTCCGCGGTAAATTTTGAAATGAAGCGAGGGGATAAAATTGCTTTGGTGGGACCAAACGGAATCGGGAAAACAACGTTTCTTTCTTGCCTTTTGCAACCGGAGAAGCGCACTGCGGGTGCTGTTCGGTGGGGCAAAAATGTTTCTGTCGGGTACTTTGATCAACACGGGGCGGCGCTGGATTTTGAGAAAACTGCGCTCGATCAGGCAAAAGTAGTCGCACCCGCCGATACGGACGCGGCCATGCGGGATCGCCTGGCACGGGTGATGCTGCGGGGAGATGCGGTTTTTGAAAAGGTGGGCAGTTTAAGCGGCGGCCAAAAAGCGGGGTTGCGCTTTGCCATGCTGGAGCGGCAGGCGGATAATGTTCTGCTGTTGGACGAGCCGACCAATCATTTGGATTTGGTCAGCCGCGAAAATCTGGAGGCGGCGCTTGGCGCCTACGACGGCACGCTTTTGATGATATCGCACGATCGGTATTTACTGGCCAATGTGCCGGACGCCGTTTATGCGCTGGAGGAGGACGGCTTGCACCGGTACGACTCCCTCGCGGATTATTTGGCAGTCGGGCAAACCGTGACCAAAAAGCCCGCCGCACCCAAAAAAGCCGCGCCGAAAAAAGAACGCGCACGCATAGCGGCGCTGCGTAATCAAATCAGCGCCATCGAAAAGCAAAGCGCGGCGCTGGAGGCGGAAAATGCGGCGCTGGAGGCGAGCTTGAACGGATCGGATTATCAGGCGTTGACCGCCGCCTGTGAAAAGCTGGAGCAAAATAAAAAGGAGCTGGCGCGCCTGTCGGAACAGTGGCTGGAGCTTAGCGAACAGTTGGAACAATAACCCCGCTCTACAGCGAGAGATTTTGCGATACTTGTTTTGCTGCGGCGGATCATTTTGGTGAGCGGAGGGAAAAAAATTTGCCGCATGGGGGAAAGACGGCGGCTTGTTTTCCCGCAAGGCTGCAGCGACCCGCCCCAAAGGGGCGCGTCGCTTGCACGAAAATGCGGCGCTCGATATTTTACGGTACGCTGCAAAGCGGGTTTTAAAAATATGCGGCTGCGGCGATGGGCGGCATTGTGCGGCGGTGCCTGCGGCTTTGATGGTGCGAAACGGTTCTTTTCCTTGAAAAAGCAATCCCGCTGCATAAGGTTGCTTTTCCGCCCCGCTGGGGGTGACAAACTAAAAAAAGACGGCACAGCAGATCTGCTGTGCCGTCTTTTTTATAAAGCCTTCGCGCATGTTATGTTGCAAAAAATTGTTAGGAATTTGCCAGGATTTCACTTAGTTTTTGATCGGTGTATTGCCCCAATGCCTCAAAGTCCATGGCCTGAATATAAAATTGCTCCAATTCGTCATGTAAAGCTTTTTCACTTGCCATCAATTTTTGAATTTCTTCGGCGATGGCGGCGATGGTTTTTTTGCAAAAGGCGAGTTTGTTTTTATCGGCGGCCAGTATGGTTTTATCAAAGAGCGGCTTCAGCGCCACGGTTTTCAGCGTGGCCGGGGTTTGAACGGGGAACAGCGCGCTCTTGGTAATAAAGGCGAGGTCATGCCGCGGCAGCACAATATGATCAATTTCGTCAGGGTACAGCGAATTGAGGTAAACAATGCGGGATTGGTGCATTTCATCCAGCAGCTCGGACAGCACGTTCATATAAAGCGCGGCGCCGAAAACCGTGTCGTCAATCACAACGGTATGCTTGCATGCCAGCGCATTTTCAAAGGTGATCGGTCCGGCACCGGTCAGCGCACCGGCAAAACGGTACTCGTTTTTGATCTCTTCCGTGCCGGGCAGCAGCGCGGTTTTGCGAAGCAGTTTTTCAATTTGTTCGCGGGCGGCTTTTTGACGAAAAGCGTCCGAAAGGCAGCGCTTTTGCACGGCGCGCAGCCCGCCGATGGCCTCCAGATAGCGGTAAATGATTTGAAAAGTGCCGCTGATTTTATCGGTGAGGGCGATAATTTGCTCCTTGGCGGGCAACAGCTTTTCGCGGTGCCAGTACTCGCCGAACGGCAAAATGCTTTCCACCACGGCGGGGTAACGGGGATCCACACAATGCGGTGCGGTGGCGTCCAGCACGATAATGCCGCGGTCGGGCAGAAATACGCCGTCAAGGCTCTCATAGTCGGAGGAACAGTGAATTTTGCGTACGTCCTCCCCCTCGGCGTCGGCGCGGGCGGCCAGCAGTTTCATAAAGGTGCTTTTGCCGGTGCCCGGACCGCCTTTAAT
>CAKRPM010000098.1 GCA_934378025.1 uncultured Eubacteriales bacterium
GGACAATGACAATAACACCGTTACGCTGAAAGATACGGTGGATTCCGTTTACACATCCTTTGAGGTGGCGGCGACGGCCAACAGCGGCACATCCGTGAAATTTTATTCGGATTCCGTCTGCAAAAACGAGCTGACCGGCGGCAACGTTGTCGATTATCTCAAAAAAGGCGCGAACAATGTCTTCATTAAATTGATAACCTCCTTGGACAATTATTCTTATCAAATATATTCCATGACCATCAATCGTGCGGCTTCGCACGAAAGCGAGATCAACGGTGTGAAGGATTTTGACCATAGCATTAACGGTCAGGATGTCAGCATCACGTTGCCGTCTGCCGAGGTCAATCCGAACATTCAGCTGGAAACCTCTATGGGCGCTACCTATGCGTTGTATAAAGACGCTGCCTGCACCCAAAAAATCAACGGTACGGTAATCAATGGCGTTCCCGCCGGCAGCTCCACCTATTACGTGAAAGTAACGGCGGAAGACGGCGTGACCACATCGGTATATCGCTTGTTGGTAACCCGTGCGCCTTCCTCAGCGGTTGAAATTCTCGAAGTAAAATCACCGCAGTTTGTAACATACGATAAAACCGAGGACGCCTACATCGGCGTGTACAGCAGCAAGTATGAAACGCTTTCGCTGGATCTTACGGTTTCCGAATATGCTACATGGAAGTTTTATTCCGACGCGGCCTGCACCACCGAAGCCGATGCCGCAAAAATCGCACTGAATGTCGGCACGGATAACGTTTATTACGTTAAAGTGACCTCTGAAGGCGGCGCTAAAGAAAAGGTTTATAAATTCATTTTCCGCAGCGAGTCGGCCGACGCTTCCAAAGAAATTTACAGTGTGTTGGGCAACGTGATTTCCTCTTCGGTGGAGCGCGACACCATCAGCATTGAGCTGAAAAGAGACGTTAAAACGTATACGCCTTCCTTTGACTATGCAGGCGCATACTGGAAAATGTATACCGATTATGAAGACGGTGTACTCGGCGGTGCGGTCAGTGAAAACACCATTGAAAACCTCACCGGCGGCAACCACGTGTATTATGTGGCGGTCTATGCGGCCGATGCAAGCTACAGAGTATATACCTTGAAAATCAACCGTCGGTTTGAAACGGCCAGCAAATTGACCGGCATCGGCGGCGGTATGAGCTTCTATATTGATCGCTTTGACTTTACAGCGGTTACCACCGTGCAGGATGAGGGCGCGTTTATGCCGACCTTTACCGCTTCGGTCGGTGCCACCGTTGAGGTCAAAACAGTGGGCGGCGTTGCAGTTTCTTTGCCGCTTACCCTGCGCCCCGGCAATAATGAATATACCATTGTTGTTACGGCGGAGGACGGCGTCAGCCGTACGAGCTATGCTTGGACCATTACCTGTATCGGCGAAGGATATCCTGTGCTGGACAGCGGCGTTGCCGTCAGCACGGCTTGGGACGGTCTTGCCGTGGGTACACCGGTTTACCCTGTGATTTCCGGCAAGGTTTATAAAGCCTACGTCGGTGAAACTGCATTTGCCACCATCGCGGCGGCCAATCGTGTGGTTTCTTCCTATAATAATACTATATATGTAATGTCCGGCACGGTCATTAACGAAAATATCACCGTGACCTCGATCAATCTTTACGGTGCCAACTTTAATGTAAATCCCAATACAACCAACCGTTATACGGAGTCTGTTATTAAAGGCAAGGTAACCTTGGCGGGCACCGGCGCAAGCGTGAACGGCTTTAAGGTTGCCGAAGAGGGAAGCATTGTTGTAAACGGCAGTAACAATAACAGTGTGGTATACAATCTGTTTGCAGATGACGCCGCACGTACCGAGCCGATGATTTCCGCCGTAAAATCGGGCGCAAAATACAATGGGCTGGTAATTTCCGACAACCGCTTTGTCGGCAACAGCAGTGCGGCGTTGATCTCCGTGGCCTCCGTTGCGGGTCTGAAAATTTCCGAAAATAGAATGGAAAATACCGCCGACGGTGCATTGATCACAATCGGCACTACGGAAAACAGCGCAAGCATTACCGTTTCGGATAACAATTTTGCAGCCGGCGAGCAGGCGATTGTACTGAGCGATGTAACAAGAGCCGGTATGTTGCTGGTTGAAGAAAATGACTTTGCAACGGTGCATGCCCTGTCCTTTGCGGCGCTGAAGGCCGATGATGCCTTTACGCTCAGCTTCTATAATAATAAAGCCAACACTACGGATACAGCCGTTCTGGTTTCCGGTGCGAAACGGGCGCTTGCCACGCGTTTCTATGCCAATGAAAACCAATTTACGGCCATTGATCGTGCCGTCAGCTTTGAGTATGACAGCTCGACCGATACAGTCGGCGTCAGCCCTGTGGATATCACCGCCAACTATTACGGCGTCGCCACTCCGGGCAACGATGCTTTTGACAGCAACTATTGCTACAAACCGTATTACGTTGACGCTAAGAAAGAAAATCTGTCCAACGTGATCCATGGTGTGGATATTACGGTAAACGGCAAGGCAATTACCGATAACGGAATTAACAAATATGCTGTTGTTGTGCAAAATGCGGCAACGGTGAAAGCGGCCTTTGCCGCGCAAACCGCACTGCCTGCAGCCGCGCTGGGCACGGTATATGTCAACGCCGCGCAGAATATCTATGTTTCCGATGAGGCCGATATTACGGTAAATGACCGTACACCGGCTTACGTCACGGTATTATCTCTGGATCAAACCGAGAAGAAAACCGAAATCATCACCCTGCATCCGCAATCGCTGAACCCCGTATATGATGTATACGATGTGGAAAACTGCACGATTTCCGGTTTGACGGTTCGGGTACTGGTTGGTCACAATGCGACCGCTTGGACGCCGTCGCTGGAAATTGAGGACAATAAGGCGATCGCTTTCTACAGCGACAGCGCCTGCACGAAAAAGCTGAGCGGTGCCATCGCACTGAGCGGCGACTGCACAAAGGTCTACGGCAAGGTCGAGGGCTTTGACACGGTTGTATTTGAAGTTTACAAATCGCTGTCCTCCGATAAGTCCATTTTGGGACTGAAGCAGGCATACAGCTTTGCTTATACCGGGAAAAACAGCATTGCCGTTGAAGTTGATAAACGGCTCACCACGGCGGATATGAGCGCTTCGGTCAGCGAAGGTGCAACCTACCGCGTATATCGTGACGCCGACTGCTTGTCTGAGGTGGACGATTACAATGCCTTGACCCAAGCTGTGACCAAATTGTACTACAAAGTGACAGCGGCGGATGCCTCTTCTCGAGTGATTGAGGTTACCTTTACGTGGATTGATGTGACCGATCCGACCATCCTGTCCATTAAAAATGCCAACGTTACCCAGAATAAGAACGGCAGTATTACGGCAAAAATTTCTTCCTACAAAGCCAAAGAGGGCTTTTTGGTGGATTGCGTACTGCCTGCCGGCTGCACGGTGAAACTGTATGCCGACGAGGCGCATAACTATGTGCTGAAAAACAATACGGTATTCTTCTCTGCCAATTATGTATATTTCTATGCGACGGTGACCTCTCCGGACGGTCAAAAATCCGCCGAATATAAAATTCGGTTGGAAAAACCGGTCAGCAAGGCAGTGTTTGCAGACAGTATTCCCGGCTGGGCCAAGAGTGCGGTGCGCGAGGTGAAAGATCTCGGCATTGTCAACGGCAACAAGACCAATAAGGGCTTGATGCTTGAGCCCAACGGCAAGGCAACGCGTGAAATGATTGCGTGCTTCATGGTTCGTATGCTGGGTATTGATGAAACGCAGTATGCGGCGATCGATTTGACCGCATATTATGACGACGCGGATCAAGTCAGCGCCTGGGCACAAAATGCCGTGAAGGCTGCGACGGCTTTGGGCATCTTCAGCGGATCGAAATCGGGCGATCAAATTTTGATCAATGCGAAGAACAACATTACCCGTCAGGAGTTTGCGGTCGTATTTGTCAGAACGATCAAAGCGGAAAAGACCAATGTCAGCTCCTTTGCTTTGAACTATAAAGACACCGCTTCGATTGCCTCCTGGGCAAAACCGTCGGTGAAAATCATGACCAAGCTCGGCTATATGCAAGGCGACGGCGGATACTTCCGTCCGACCAATTCCATCAGCCGAATTGAGATCATTCAGACGATTGCCAACTATCTCTAAATCGTAACGCAAAAGTTACCAACCGCCGCAAGGGCATGTCCCTTGCGGCGGTTTTCTTTTTGTACAAATAACGATGGTATCTTGTGATGGTTTTGTTTTTGCACCAATGACGGCGGTATCTTGTGATGGTTTTGTTTTTGCACCAATGACGGCGGTATCTTGTGGCGGTTTTGTTTTTGCACAAACGACGGCGGTATCTTGTGGCGGTTTTGCTTTTGCACAAACGACGGCGATATCTTGCAGAGGTTTTGCTTTTGCACAAACGACGGCGATATCTTGTGATGATTTTCTTTTTGTATAAATGACGGCGGTATTATATAAAACAGCGCGGCATACCGCTTTGAGCGGCGGAGTATGCTTTGCCCGATAGGGCGTGCTTGCAGTGGGACTTTGGGGATGATACGGCGGCCGCCCGCCCGACGCACGGTGTATATGCGTTCGGCTCGGTAAAGTTTGGCAAACGATCGCAAAAACGGATGGAAGTGGGGGATTTTTTATTGGTCAAAATGCACAATTTTTCTATAAAAAAAAGAAAAAAATGCTGTTTTTCACGTATTTTTTGTCGAAACTTGTCGAAAAAAGCACAAGATATAGTATATGTCAAATTATCAAATACAATATATTTTGTTGTCAAAATCAATCAACCCTTTTAAAAAGTACTTTTTAAAATGGGTTGATTTTTTTAAAAAAGTCATTTATAATACATTTAGTGGTGATAGGTGGGAGTTTGTGGGGGATTTGAATTTCTTCCGCAAATATATTGCCATAACATTTTTTATCAGAAAGGAGGTTCGCGCCATGCCATCCGACAAGATGCTGATCGGTCAGTATGCACATAATATTGATGAAAAAAGCCGTTTGATCATGCCCCAAAAGCTTAGAGAAGCGCTGGGTGAGGAGTTTATCGTCACGCTGGGAATTGACGGCTGTCTTTTTGTTATGTCGGTGGAGGAGTGGACCTCTTTTAAAGAGCGCATGAGAAATCAGCCCATGGCCAAGGCCAGAGACGTGCAGCGCTATTTCTTCGGAAATGCGACCCTGGTGCAGCCGGACAAGCAAGGCCGAATTTTAATCGCGGCACACTTGAAACAGGCGGCGGCGCTGTGCAAAGAAGTTGTCATTGTCGGCGCGGATAACCGCGTGGAATTGTGGAGCGCCGAGCGTTGGGCGCAGTGGACGGCGGCCAAAGAGGACTTTATGGGTGAGAATATCGCGGCGCTTATGGAAGATATCGGGGTGTAAAAAATGCCTTTTGAACATTACAGCGTTATGCGTGCGGAATGTATTAAGGCGTTAAAC
>CAKRPM010000099.1 GCA_934378025.1 uncultured Eubacteriales bacterium
GCAGGGAATTATCGATTTGAGTCATCAAATTTTGGATTTGTTTTTCTCAATTGATCGTTCGTTGCGCAGCAAATATATTACCATTTCCATCAGTCTTGCCACCTTTGTTCCCAAGCCCTTTACGGCATTTCAGTGGGAGGCCCAGGACGATTTTGAAACCGTTACGCGCAAGCAGGCGTTTATGTATGAGCATATTAATAATAAAAAGATCAAACTCAGCTGCCATGTTTCCAAAATCAGTATGATTGAGGCGCTTTTGGCACGCGGCGATCGTCGGCTCGCTCCGGTCATTCTGGACGTGTTCCGTGCCGGCGGACGCCTGGAGGCGTGGAGTGAATGCAGCAATTTGGATCTTTGGTACCGCACGTTGGCGGCGCATGGATTGAATTTGGACTTTTATGCCCATCGCAAGCGAGCGTTTTCGGAGATTTTGCCGTGGGATTTTATCGACATCGGCGTCAGCAAGGAGTTTTTAATTCGGGAAGCGAAAAATGCCTACGCCGAGAAAACCTCGCCCAATTGCAAGGAAAAGTGTCTCGGATGCGGTGCTTCCGCTCTGATGGAGGGAAAATGCCATGTATAAGCCGATACGCGTACAGTTTTGCAAGCGGGATGCCGCCGTGTATTTCTCGCATTTGGACTTAAATCGAACCGTCATGCGCTTGCTCCGAAAAAGCGGCATTGATTTTTGGTATACCGAAGGGTTTAATCCGCATCCGCATGTTGTCTTTGCCGCACCGCTTTCGCTCGGATTTGAAAGCGAATGTGAAATTTTTGAATTTAAAGCGGACGACTCTTTCGGTCTGCGCGAAAAAATCAAATTAAAATCGGTCTTTCCCGATTCGCTGCAAATAAAAGAAATCTATGAAAGTTCTCGAAAATTCGGGGAAATTGCGTATGCGCGATATGAAATCATTTTTGCAAAAAACGAGGACATATTGCCGCTTTTCGACGCACCGTTAACGGCACTGAAAAAAACCAAACGCAGCGAAAATATCGTGGATGTACGAGCGTATTTAAGTGACGTCGCTCAAGGCACCGATTCAAATGGAAAAACCGTTTTTACGGCAGATTTTTGCTTTGGGAGCAACAATTTAAATCCCAACGTATTTCTTTCGGCGCTTGCGGAAAAAGGCATTGATATCGAAAATGCATGCGTTCGCCGCATTGCCTTTCTCGACGCACAAAAAAACTGCTTTCGATGAATTTTTGCACTTGCAGTCTTTTCTTTTCATAGAATAGTAAAAACAAGGTTTAAATCAAGGAGATTTGTCAATACTATAAATGATTTGAAAAGCTATAATTCGGAGTGTGAAAATACATGATTAAAAGAGGGGACATTTTCTACGCGGATTTATCTCCTGTTGTCGGAAGCGAGCAGGGCGGGCTTCGGCCGGTGCTGATCGTTCAAAATGATGTGGGAAATAAATTCAGCCCGACGGTAATTGCCGCGGCGATTACCAGTCAAACCAATAAGGCAAAGCTGCCGACACATATCGAACTGGATAATCGATGCGGCCTTGCCAAACAGTCGGTTATATTATTGGAGCAAATGCGTACATTGGATAAAACCAGACTTAAAGAAAAGATGGGGCACATCAGCCAAAGTACGATGGATCAGGTGAATCACGCCATTTCCGTCAGCTTAGGGTTATAACCTTAAAAAATTTGCATGAGAAACAATTCTCATGCAAATTTTTTTCAAAAAACACTTGCTTTTTTCGATTTCATTGAGTATAATAGTTAAGCACTGCAAAGTGTGCATGCCGGTGTGATGGAATTGGCAGACGTGCGGGACTCAAAATCCCGTGGTAGCGATACCGTATCGGTTCGACCCCGATCACCGGCACCAAACCGCTGTGAACAAAATGTTCACAGCGGTTATTTTTTTATGAATATCGGAACATTTGCTTTCGTACACTGTTGCGAGGGATGCAAATGAAACGATTGATAACGGCAATACTTTTGATGAGTATCGGCTTTACAAACATTTGTTACGCTGCGGCGCAGCCGACGCAAAAATTAGTGGCCTTGACATTTGACGACGGCCCGGGACGATATACCTCAGACCTGTTGGACGGCCTTTCCTGCCGTGGGGTCAAGGCAACGTTTTTTACGGTGGGGGAGAATATCGAGCAGTTTCCGGAGATAATTTTACGGATGTTTGCCGAGGGACATCAAATCGGTATACACAGCTATTCGCATAAGCGACTTGCGGGTGCAGCCGAAAGTACGGTAAAAAATGAACTGGAAGATGTACGTATATTATTAAAGAAAATTACGGGTGGGCAGGATTTTTATTTGCGGCCGCCGTACGGCGCCTATGATCGGCAGGTACGGCGTCTTGCCGAGACACCGCTGATTTTGTGGAGCGTTGATACTTTGGATTGGAAATATCGGAATGCCGAAACGGTTTACCAAAACATTATGAAAGATGTCGGAGACGGTGATATTATCCTTTTGCATGATATTTACAGCACCAGTGTAGCAGCCGCACTTCGTGCCGTGGATGCGCTTTTGACGCAGGGATACGAATTTGTGACGGTACGGGAGTTGTTGCTGCGCCGCGGCATTACGCCCGAGAACGGCGAGGTTTATCGTAATGCGTATTTTAAAGGAATTGAAAAATACCCGACCGACACGCCCACCGTTGCCGTGCGGCATACACTGACCGGTACAAAGCTGATTATCGATGTGCCTGAGACTGCGGCTGCTTATTGCAGCGCCGGTGACGGCGTACGTAAACTGGAGAAATTCACTTCGTTTTATATATGCGTCGATGCCGCAAGCATTGTTGGTGTAACCAAGTGGGGACTCGGGAATGTGAAATCCTTTGGAGGTTCTTTGAAATTTTCAATGTCAGATACAGATTCGCACGCGGTCGAAGGGCAGCATTTTTTGCCCGGTATGCGTATGCCGAATTTGCATGGCTTTTCCTAAATCAAAAAATCCCGCACGTTTGTGCGGGATTTTTTAGAAATAAAGATGGCTAAAGTACTTGCTTTCATTGGCCTAATCGTTTCTTTTCACGCCATTTTTCGGGAGCAATTGAATTTTTGCGCATAAACAGCTTGTAGAAGTATGAATAATGATTAAATCCGCTTTTTATCGCAATACTTTCCAGCGTTTCGGAGGTCATTTCCATAAGATCTTCTGCTTTTTGAAGCCGTTGCAGTTGAAAATATGCGATCGGAGTCATGCCGTATGCCTTTCGAAAAATGTTAATGATGTGATTTTTGCTAAAATGAAATTCCTGACAAAGGAGCGGCAATGTGATTTTTTGATCGCAGTGTTTTACAATATAGTTTGCAATTTCCGCGACAACCGAAGATACGTTCTTTTGGACACAGAGTGCTATCAAAATATTATAAAACTTTCCGGCCTTTGCAATATACGGTGCGTCGCTGTGTGACAAACGGTTCATTTCCTCCATATTATTTTTAAGGGTTACGTATTGAAAAGTTCCGCTTTTCGGAAGGATTTCGCCCTGTTCGCGCCAAGCGTCCGTGAAGAAATGAATGTAGAGATATTTCGGCTTGTCGCTGGCAATTTCGCCGCCTTGCCGCATACCGTGCCGTTGAATATAATATTGTCCCGCAGAAACTTCGTGTTGTACTCCGTTTTCGGAAAATCTTAAAACTCCGTCGTATACCAATAGCAAAACATCATCATTACAATAACGTGTTACATGATGTTCCCCCTCTTTAAAAAAACGCAGCGACGCGGAGCGATAACATATCGGTTGGTTTAAATCAATCCCTTTCATTTTAATCACCGATATCAGTATACGGCAAAAGTGTGATATTGTCAATGAATTGTGGTAAATACTCAATGTTTTTAGAAAAAAAGTGTGATAAAATAAATTTGAAAGGGGATGCGAAAATGCAAAAATATCAGTTTTACACCAGTGATGAAATTCAGCCCGACGGCTGGCTTAAACGGCAGTTGGAAATCCAAGCGGCGGGACTTTGCGGAAATCTGGATAAAATATGGCCGGATATTGCCGACAGTGCATGGATCGGCGGAAAGAGAGAAGGATGGGAAAGAGTCCCGTATTGGCTGGACGGTTTTATTCCGCTGGCATACCTTTTACATAATGATGATATGAAGCGCCGCGCCAAAAGGTATATAGACGCAATTATTGCCATGCAGAAACCGGACGGATGGATTTGCCCCTGCCCGGATGAAAAACGAGCCGAATATGACACGTGGGCGGTACTGTTGATTACAAAGGTATTGACACTTTATTATGATTGTTCAAAGGACGCACGCATCCCCGACGTAATTTATCGGGTGCTGAAAAATTATTATGATTTATTGAAAAGCGGCACGATTGAATTATTCGGTTGGGGAAAATACAGATGGTTTGAGGGATTTATTGCAATTCAATTTGCCTATAAGCATTTCCGAGAGGATTGGCTGCCCGAGCTGGCGGTTATTTTGAAAAATCAAGGAGCCGATTATAATTGCTTTACCGAACTTTGGAAAACTCCGCTGAACCGTTGGCGCTATGATACTCATGTTGTCAATATTGCGATGGCGTTAAAGGCCGAGGCAGTAACGGCGGATCTTCTGAAAGAAAAGTATACCGATCAAGCAAGCGTTCTTTACGATCTGTTGGAAAAATATAATGGTACGCCTGTGGGAACATTTACCGGGGACGAATGTCTTTCCGGCTTAAGCCCGATTCAAGGTACAGAGCTTTGCTCGGTCACGGAGCTGATGTATTCGTATCAATGGCTGTACGCCTACACGGGGGACGAAAAGTGGGCACAGCGACTGGAACTGGCCGCTTTCAATGCCTTGCCCGCCGCCCTCAGCGAGGATATGTGGACACATCAATATGATCAGCAAAGTAACCAAATTGCCTGCGAAAAATTTCCCGGAAAATCATTTTTCAGAACCAACGGCAGCGAGGCGCATCTATTCGGATTAGAGCCGAATTTCGGATGTTGCACGGCGAACTTTAATCAGGGTTGGCCGAAATTTGCACTGTCGTCATTCATGCATTGCAATCATACGGTTGTCAATGTTTTGCCGGTACCGTCCGAACTTAAAACGGATCGTTTTTCCGTAAAACTTCAAACCGAATATCCCTTTAAAAATGAGTTTCAATATGTTATAGATTCCGAAACCGAATTTGAATTTATAGTACGTATCCCGTCTTTTGCCGAAGGGCTGATGGTCAATGGGAACAACGTTGACACGCAGGCATTAAAATTTAAAATCACACCGTGTCACCACAGAATTATTAAAATTTCCTATAAAACAAGCCCGATCTTAATCCCTCGTCCTCATGGACTGGCAACCGCGAAGTGCGGTTCCCTGATTTTTTCGCTGCCGATCAAGTATGAAAAAAAGATGCACGAATATACGCGCGATGATGTAGAAAGAAAATTTCCCTATTGTGATTATGAGCTCATA
>CAKRPM010000100.1 GCA_934378025.1 uncultured Eubacteriales bacterium
GCGTCATGCGGTGCGAAATCGAAGTGCCACAAGCCCTTTTCCACCAGTTTAAAGATGGGGTTCAGCATGCCCTCCACCAGCTTCGGATTATAAATCAAAAACAGCGGAATCGACGGATAGGTGACATCAACGGTGGCCGCGCAGCCGTTGGAATAGTTTTCCTTGGAAACAAATTGAATTTCCCCGTCAAAATAGGTCAGCTTATGCCCCGACACCGTCTGACGGTACGCCAGCGCGACAATATCGCGATAAGCGGGAGAAAGCGCCGCCGCCTTTTCGCACAGCTGCGCATCAAAGGCGTCCGCTTTACGCACAATGTCCGCATAATCGGCAATGGCGCTGCGCGCAATATCTTCAAAGCGTTTTCCGTCCTTTTTCCAGTATGCCTCAATATTTTCTTCAAAATACTGCAGGCTCTTCACATCGTCATAACCGATGGCGATAAATCCCTCCTCTTTGTCAGAGAGCACAAAGGTTTTATCGGCGCACAGCAGCGGAAAGCTGTCACAAATCACTGCCTCCGTCTCCTGCATCGGAAGACCCTTATCTCTTAAATTCGGCGTGGTATAGTTCAGCGGATTTTTCACGGCCGCTTTGCGATCCTCGGCACCGAAAATATGAAGCATAATGCTGCGGGACTGCTGTGTATAGAATTTCAAATCAAAGGTGGGCGCCATTAAATGAAGTGTGCCCCATTCGATCCGATGATCGTCCCCGGACACTTTCAGCATTTTGTCATTGCCCATGCTGGCGGTAATGGAATAATAGGTTTTTCCGAGCGTTACCTTATCGCGTACCGTGCAGGTGGCAAGCTCTGCCGCCACATCGAAAAACAACGCACATTCATGTTCTTTTCCATCCTTCGCCTTCAGCGTGTAGGAAATATAAGAAATCGGCCGGCTGAGCAATTCCAAATCATCCGGCAGCAGCGGCGTCATAAAGGACAAAGTCAATGCCACCGTATCATTTTCAAACGTATATACCGTGGTCAGCGGACGAATATCCACCCCCGTCTGCGGCAGCGGCTCGTACTCGGTTTGATAACGCGTACTGTCCGGCTGAAGCTTGCCCATAACGCTAAACATCTTCCCGTCCACAGACAACGTTGCGCACAAATGATGACGCTGATTGGTCCAGTGATGCGTCACATCGCCGGCCAGTGTATCGGCGTTCGACCAAATGTTAAAAAACGGATCCACCGTTGCCAGCGGAACGGCCGGCGCTCTGAATTGTTTCATATTTTCTTTCCTCCACACAAATTTTGATTTTTCTAGGTTCATTCTAACATACCCCTTTCCCGATTGCAATAAAAAGATTGCAATTTCTTTCCAAAAAATGATAGAATAAAATCAGTAAAATCACACCCATCAGAAAGGCGGCAACACCGTGAAAAACAGCTTTTGGAAAATCGAAAAAAGGGAGTGCGTCAGCTCCACCAACACCGTTCTTAAAGAAATGGCCAAAGCGGGCGCGCCGACGGGCAGCGTGCTGATCGCCCGCACACAAAGCGCAGGCCGCGGCCGACTGGGGCGCTCGTTTTATTCACCGGCAGGCGGCGTCTATCTTTCCCTGCTGCTGCGCCCCGACTTTAACATGGACGAGGTACTGCTGATCACCCCGGCGGCCGCGGTCGCCGCCGCCAAGGCCTGCGAAAAAATCAGCGGTCAGCCCATTCAAATCAAATGGGTCAACGATTTGCTGCTGCACGGCAAAAAGATTTGCGGAATTTTGTGCGAAAGCATCCTGCGCCCCGACGGCACCAACGACGGCATCATTGTCGGCGTGGGCGTCAATCTCACCCCGCCGCCCGGCGGATTTCCGCCCGATATTCTTCAGCGCGCCGGAGCACTGAACACACCGGGGCAGGAAGAGGCGTTTTGCACTGCTTTTTTGTCCTTTATGGAAGAAATTCTGCAAGATTTTCAGTCCCATTCATTTTTGAAACAATACCGTGACCGTTGCCCGATGATCGGGCAGTTTGTCACGCTGCGGCACGGCAATGAAATCGTCAGCGGCGTCGTGCAGGAAATTGACGATCATGCGGCCTTAGTACTGCGGACGGCGGACGGCAACGTCAAAAGCTTTTCCGCGGGGGAAGTGACCTCTCGACTCTCTTGACAAGCAAAGCATGCTATTGTATAATAAAAGCACACGTTCCCGACAGTAAGGGGGATTGCCTCCTGCCTGAAAGGTGCAAAAATGCTGATTTTTTGCCGCGCCTTTTGATCGGGCGCGGCATTTTTTTATGCAAATGAGCCCGCCGTTCCGAAATTTTTGCCGCCAACTTTCGGATATGGGGAATGTTTTTTAAAATTCGGCGGCAGAACGGAGCATATTATTATGGAAACAAGAGTGGCCGTTATGGGCATTATTGTAGAGAAAACCGACGCCGTGCAACAGCTCAACGCCTTGCTGCACGAATACGGCAAATTTATCATCGGGCGCATGGGGCTGCCCTATCGCGAAAAGAATATTCATATCGTATCCATTGCCATCGACGCGCCGCAGGATGAAATTGCGGCACTGGCGGGCAAACTGGGCAACATTGACGGAATCAGCGTCAAAACCGCCTATTCGGGCGTGATCAGCCGTGAATAAACTGCTGCAAAAGCTGTTTGAGCGCCATACACTCAGCCTCTCGGAATACGAGCAATTGATTTTGGCGCAAACGCCGACCTTGCTGGAGCAGGCCGCGCAGCTGGCCGAAACGGTGCGGGCGCCGATCTACGGGAAAGACGTCTATGTTCGCGGACTGGTGGAAATCGGAAACGTTTGCCGAAACGATTGCCTGTACTGCGGGATTCGGCGCTCCAACCAAAAATGCGACCGCTATCGTCTAACGCCAAAAGAAATTTTGGACTGCTGCGACGAGGGCTATACGCTCGGCTTTCGCACCTTTGTATTACAAGGCGGCGAGGGCGGCATGGACATTGAAACGGTATGTCAACTGGTACGCGCCCTCAAAGCCGCCCATCCCGACTGTGCC
The DNA here is from genome assembly GCA_934378025.1 of uncultured Eubacteriales bacterium. GTDB lineage: Bacteria > Bacillota > Clostridia > Oscillospirales > QAKW01 > Firm-08. The sequence goes on from CAKRPM010000100.1 coordinate 2,987, forward strand.
GTCACATTATCGCTGGGCGAATGGCCGCGTCAGGACTATCAAAAAATGTTTGACGCCGGAGCGGATCGCTATTTACTGCGGCATGAAACCGCCGATATTTCGCAATATCGTTTTTTGCACCCTCGGGAAATGTCCTATCAAAATCGCATGCGCTGCCTTTTTGATCTGAAAGAGATCGGGTTTCAAGTCGGTTGCGGATTTATGGTCGGCGCCCCGGGGCAAACGCCGCTGGCACTAGCCAAAAGTCTGAAATTTATTGAGAAGTTTCACCCCGATATGTGCGGCATCGGTCCGTTTATTCCGCAAAAAGACACGCCCCTCGGCGATCAACCGGCCGGGCAGACGGAACAGGTGCTGTTCCTTTTATCCCTCATTCGGCTGATCCAACCCAACATTTTACTGCCCGCCACCACAGCGCTGGGCACCGTGGATCCGTCCGGCAGAGAACGGGGCATTTTGGCGGGTGCCAATGTGGTCATGCCCAATCTATCCCCCACCGCCGTACGCAAAAAATACGCGCTGTACGACAATAAAATCTGCACCGGAGACGAATCCGCACAGTGCCGCGACTGTCTGTCCCGAAGAATGAGAGGCATCGGCTTTAGCATTGTGACCCATCGCGGTGATATTAAAAAATAACGGCAGGATTTTCCCTGTCCGAAAACAAAAAAGGCGCTTGCCGTTTTCGGCAATGCGGCATCCCTTTTGTGATACCGCTTCGCGCTTTAGAAAGAAAAAGGTGTTTTTTTATGGCAATCTACAACCCCAAATCTCTCAAAGCAGAGGAATTTATCAATCATGAAGAAATTTTGGAAACCATTCGTTATGCCGAGGAAAACAAGCATAACGCCGCGCTGATCGACGAAATTTTGGAAAAAGCGCGCCCGCGCAAAGATCCCAACGGCAACGGCGTGCGCTGCGCCGGACTTTCCCATCGGGAGGCAAGCGTTTTGCTGGCCTGTGACATCCCCGAGAAAAACGAGCAGATCAACCGTCTGGCCGAGGAAATTAAGCTGGCTTTTTACGGCAATCGAATTGTTATGTTTGCACCGCTGTATCTGTCCAACTATTGCATTAACGGTTGCGTATACTGTCCCTACCACATGAAAAACAAACATATTGCCCGCAAAAAGCTCAGCCAAGAGGAAATCCGTCAGGAGGTCATTGCCCTGCAGGATATGGGGCATAAGCGTTTGGCCATCGAAGCGGGCGAAGATCCCAAAAACAATCCCATTGAATACATTTTGGAGTCCATCAAAACCATTTATTCCATTCATCACAAAAACGGCGATATCCGCCGCGTCAATGTAAACATTGCCGCCACCACGGTTGAAAATTACCGCAAGCTGAAAGAGGCGGGCATCGGCACCTATATTCTTTTCCAAGAAACCTATAATAAGAAAAGCTATCTGGAATTGCACCCCACCGGGCCGAAGCATGACTATGATTATCATACCGAGGCGATGGATCGTGCAATGGAGGGCGGCATTGACGACGTAGGGCTCGGCGTATTATTCGGCTTGGAGGGATATCAGTATGAATTTGCGGGACTGATGATGCATGCCGAGCATCTGGAGGCCGTGCATGGCGTCGGACCGCACACCATCAGCGTTCCGCGGGTAAAGCATGCGGACGATATCGATCCGGACGCTTTTGATAATGGACTGGACGATGAAATTTTTGAAAAAATCGCCGCCTGTATTCGCATTGCCGTGCCCTATACCGGCATGATTATCTCCACACGCGAAAACCAAAAGGTGCGGGAAAAAATGCTGCATTTAGGCGTATCGCAAATCAGCGGTGCCTCGCGTACTTCTGTCGGCGGCTATTGCGAAGAGGAACGTCCGCATGATAGCGAACAATTTGACGTATCCGATCAGCGCACGCTGGACGAGGTGGTCGCATGGCTGATGGAAATGGGCTTTATCCCCTCTTTCTGCACCGCCTGCTACCGCGAGGGCAGAACCGGCGACCGCTTTATGAGTCTGTGCAAAACCGGTCAAATTCAAAACTGCTGCCACCCGAACGCACTGATGACCCTGGCAGAATATCTGGTCGATTACGCAAGCGAACCGACGCAAAAGGTCGGATTTGCCCTGATCGAAAAAGAACTTGCCAAAATCCCCAAGGAAAAAGTACGTCAAATTGCCGCGCAAAACATCGAACAAATTAAGGCGTCCGACCGCCGCGATTTCCGCTTTTAGGAGGGAGAGAAAATGGGACTGAATGAACAACCATCCGGCGAACGGGTTCACATTGCCTTTTTCGGTCTGCGAAACGCCGGAAAATCCAGCGTTGTTAACGCATTGACCGGTCAGGCGCTTTCCTTGGTCAGCGATATCAAAGGCACCACGACCGATCCCGTGCAAAAAGCAATGGAGCTGCTGCCCATCGGGCCGGTGGTCATC
>CAKRPM010000101.1 GCA_934378025.1 uncultured Eubacteriales bacterium
ACATGGGATATTATATTGCGCTGGGCGGCGTGGTCACTTTTAAAAACGCCCGAAAAACCAAAGAAGTCGCGGCGGCGGTGCCGGAGGAAAGACTGCTTTTGGAAACGGACTGTCCGTATCTGGCGCCCGAACCGTTACGCGGCAAGAGAAACGACCCCGGGACGCTTTGTTATATTGCGCGCGCCATTGCCGAGCTGCGCGGGACAAGCGCGGAGCATATTGCCCGCGTGACCAATGAAAATGCCCATCGTCTGTTTTTAGACGCGGAAAAAAAGCAAGTCGGTTGACTTGCTTTTTTCTTTGGACTTGACAAATTTGAAAAAGGATAGTATCATTGTATTAGTCGAATGATACAGTTGGAGGAGAGGCATGAGCTATACTTTTGATAATGAAAGACCGATCTATATTCAACTGGTCGAAATGCTGAAAACCGAAATCGTATCCGGCCGCATCCAAAGTGGCGCAAGGCTGCCCTCGGTGCGGGAGCTGGCAAGTCAGGTGCGCGTCAATCCCAACACGCTGCAGAAAGCGCTTTTGCAGCTGGAGAGCGAGGGGCTGATCTATACGGAGCGTACCAACGGAAAGTTCGTGACCGAGGACGAGGGGCGCATTGCCGAAGAAAGAATACGTTTGGCGCGCGCTCAGACGGAGATGTTTTTGAAAAGTATGGCGCAGCTGGGTGTGACGGAGCACGAGGTCGGCATGTTGTTGACGGAGAGGGGAACGAAAATTGCCACTGATTGAATTGAAGCATGTGTCCAAAAGCTATGGGCAAAAGCGCGTTTTGGAAGATATCAACCTGACGCTGCCGAGAGGGCGGATTATCGGCCTGCTGGGTAAAAACGGCATGGGAAAATCCACGATGATTAAGCTGATCAACGATCTGCTGACGCCGACGGAGGGACAGGTGTTGATCAACGGCAAAGCGCCGGGGCCGGAAAGCAAAAAAATCATTGCGTATTTACCCGAACGCACCTACCTGGATAAGGAAATGCGGGTGCGGGATGTGCTGCGCTTCTTTTCGGAATTTTACGAAAATTTCGATACCGATAAAGCGCGTGCCTTGCTGCGGGATTTGGAGCTGGAGGAAACCATGCGCATCAGCAAGATGAGCAAGGGCATGCAGGAAAAGCTGCAGCTGATTTTGGTGATGAGCCGCAGAGCACAGCTGTATATTCTGGATGAGCCGCTGGGCGGCGTTGATCCTGCCACAAGGGACTATATTTTAGATACCATTCTGTCCAATTTTGAGGAGGGGGCGACGGTGCTGCTGTCCACGCATCTGATTGCGGACATCGAACGGATTTTGGACGATGTGATTTTTATGGATCACGGCTGTATTCGGCTGTATGACGCCGCCGATGAATTGCGCCGCCGCGAGGGCGCAAGTATTGACGAGATTTTCAGGAGGATGTTCAAATGCTGAAAAAACTGCTGAAATATGATATGAAATGGATCTACAAGCTGGTATCGGTTTTTTATGTGCTGGCGCTGATCTTTTCGTTGCTGGCGCGGTTGTTCGGAAGCGTCGGGCAATCGCTTTTGTGCAGCGTACTGCAAAATATTTGTGCGGGGGCGGCCGTCGGTATGATGATCAGCTGCCTGATCAATACGCTGATGCGTTCCTGGGTGCGGTTTGTGCGCAATATTTACAAGGATGAAAGCTATTTGACGCATACTTTGCCGGTGGAGAAAAAAACCATTTTTCTTTCCAAGGTACTCTCAGCCCTGCTTGTATGCTTTACCACGATTTTCATGATCATCCTTTCGCTGTTGCTTTGTTATTATTCAAAGGAAAATTTTGAACTGCTCAAACAGTCGCTGAATATGACGGCGCTCTCTTTGAACACTTCGGTGTGGGGATTGCTGGTCATGGTGGCGCTTTTGATGTTTTTAGAGCTGCTGACGGCGCTGTTGTGCGGATATCTCGGTATTATTTTGGGGCATCGGGTGCAGCAGTACAAAATGGCGCTGAGCGTCGTGTGGGGGATCGTCGGCTATCTGGGCGGTATGGCGCTGCTGTTGGGGCTGTTTTGCCTGGCCGGGCTTTTCAATGATCAAATCATGAATTTGATTCATACAACCGACGCCCTCAGCCTAAGCGGGATCAAAACCGCCGTGGTATTTTGCCTGGTTGTATACGCACTGGAGGACATTGTGCTGTACATTGCGGGAAGCCGCTTGTTACGGCAGGGCGTAAATGTCGATTAAAGTCTTTAAAAAATCCGCAAAAAACGAAAGTTTTTTGCGGATTTTTTTAAAAGGGTAAAAAGCCTTTTCTTCGATCGGCAAATTTAAGCGGTGCGGGACGTGCCGTGTCGGGGGCGTTATGCCGTTGCGCCCATACGGTAGGCCGCTTCCAACGCCGCGTGGCCTTCGATGGCGCCCGGTGCGTCGACGCCGCCGGCAAATACGCTTCCGCACAGACGGCATTTTTCAAAACATTCGATCCAGCCTTCCAGCCCGTGAATTGCCCGTTCATCCACGCCGGGTGCGTCCTCGGCCGCCGTGGATAAGAAATAAATTTTCCGAAAAGCGTAATCGCTTGCATACAGCGAGTTTGCGCGATCCAGCAGCGTTTTCAGCTGACCGCTCATTTCGTAGTAATAAATCGGGGTGGAAAATACGATGCTGTCCGCCTGCCGCATGGCCTCGGCAATGGCAACGGCATCGTCCTTAATAACGCATGCGCCGCACCTCTGGCAGGCAAGACAGCCCTTGCAAAAAGCAATGCTTTTGTCGGCCAGTGAAATAAACGTTACGGTTTTTCCGGCGGCTTTCGCGCCCGCTTCAAAGGCATGCGCCAGTGCCTGCGAATTACTGTTTCGGCGCAACGAACTGCTGATAATGACAACTTTTTCACTCATTTGTAAAACCTCCCGATGATGTATGTGTATCGTACCACTTAAAGCGGGCTTTAAGTCAAGTGTTTTTTGCCCGGGAAAGAAAAAGGCGGCAACCCTTTATAAGGGTTGCCGCTTTTTTGGAGCGGGTAAAGGGAGTCGAACCCTCCTATCAACCTTGGGAAGGTCGCATTCTACCGATGAATTATACCCGCATAAAATAATTCATATAACTATTATAATGATTTTGCGGCATTTGTCAAGCAAAAAGTGAGTTGTAAAAAGCCTTTAAGTATGATAAAATTGTAAAAACAGAGGTTTTTGAGGCGAAAATGAAAGAATTTTTATCGACAAACGCGTATTGCCGAAGGGTTTTCGGCGAAAAAGTTTACAAGATTGCATTGTCCGGCGCCGTCAGCTGTCCCAATCGGGCGGACGGCAGTGGCGGCTGTGCGTTTTGTTCCGAGGGCGGTTCGGGCGATTTTGCCGTGGGGGCGGATGAATCGATTGACCGAGCGGTGGAGCTGGCGAAGGCACGGCTGCGCCGAAAAACGGACGCTGAAAAGTTTATTGCGTATTTTCAAAGCTTTACCGGCACCTACGGCGATCTTTCGCATCTGGAAGCACGATATGCCGCGGCGGCTGCCCGTGCGGATATTGCGGCGTTGTCCATTGCAACGCGGCCGGACTGCCTGGGGGCGGACGTGCTGGCGATGCTGGAGCGCCTTTCAAAGATCAAGCCGCTTTGGATCGAGTTGGGGCTGCAAACCGTTTACGATCAAACGGCGCAGGCAATGGGGCGCGGTTATCCGACGGAAATGTATGATCGGGCGCTGGCGGCACTGCGGCCGCTGGGGGTTCATATTATTACCCATGTCATTTTCGGGCTGCCCGGCGAGAGCACGGCGCAAATGATGCAAACCGTGCGCTATGTCGGCGATCGCAGCGACGGCATCAAGTTTCATTTGCTGCATGTACTGCGCGGCACAAGATTGGCGACAATGTACGCCAATGGACAATTTCAAACGCTGGAGAAGGATGCGTATATTCATTTGGTGGTGCAGGCGTTGGAGGCGCTGCCGGCGTCAACGGTCATTCATCGTCTGACCGGGGACGCACCGCGGCAATTGCTGATCTCGCCGCTTTGGAGCACGGATAAAAAGGGTGTGCTGAACACATTAAGAGCGCAGGCTGCACGGCAAGGCATACGGATTTTGTGAGAAAAGGGGAACGCTATGGGGCTTCATGACAGAAAAAAAGTGTCGATCAAGAAAAATCTGCCCTTTTTGGGGTTGCCGATCGGCATAATTTATATGGAACTGATTTTGCGGGCGATATGCTGCGGGCGCTTTTGGGGCGTCGGCCTTTTCATGATGCCGCTGTACAGTTTGGTGTGCGGCGTTTTCATCACGATGATTTGCTGCCTTTTTCGGGCGCGGCGCGGCATACTTATTACGGTACAGAGCCTTTTGAGCTTATGGTATTGCACGCAAATTATCTATCATAGATTTTTCGGGAAATTTTTGATTTTATTTTCCTTGCAGGCGGGCGGCACCGATCAGGTGTTGGAGGACGGCATTGTGCAAACCACGCTTTTGACAATCCTTAGTCACTGGTGGGTGATTTTGCTGATGGCGTTGCCCGTTGTCGGCCTTTGTCTGATGACAAAGTTTTATGAAATTCCGAGGCTTTTCGGCGCGCGCGGCGGAATTGCCGTGCTGTGCGCAGTGGCCGCTTATGCGCTTTTGGTGGGGATAGGCTATCTTTTGCCCGGGGTGCGGGACGTGCAAAAAGGCGCGTTTAATACGGTGAGCGATGTGCGTACCTTCGGCTTGCTGCGTACGGAGCTGATGGATGTTCGCTGCAACGTGCTGAAAATCGGCGGCGAGGGAAAGCTGGAACCCGAGGAAACGCCGACGGTCGGGCAAAAAACGGAAACGGAGCCGGCTGTCTATCAAAAAAATATTTCGGACATTGATTTTGCGGCGCTGGCCGAAACGCATGATAAAAACGCGGCGGTTCTGGATCGCTATTTTGCCGAGGCGGCGGCCACTGATCAAAATGAATATACCGGGCGGTTTAAGGGATACAATTTAATTCAAATTACCGCCGAGGGATTTTCTCCTTATGCCATTGATCCGGTGCTGACGCCCACGCTTTATAAAATGCAGACGCAGGGCATGAATTTTACCAACTTTTATACGCCCATTTGGGAGGTGAGCACCTCGGACGGCGAATATGCCGCCACGACGGGGCTGATCCCCAAGAGCGGCGTATGGAGCTATTATTTTTCGGGGCAACAGCAAACGTTGTTCCCCTACAGCATGCCCCAGCAATTTTTAAATGAGGGCGTTGAAAACGTATATGCGTATCACAATCATACGTATTCTTATTATCACCGCGATCTTTCTCATCCGAATCTCGGCTTTATCTATAAGGGACTGGGCAACGGCCTGACCGTGAAAAAAAGCTGGCCGGAGAGCGATTTGGAGATGATC
>CAKRPM010000102.1 GCA_934378025.1 uncultured Eubacteriales bacterium
AATCTGATCCGCCATTTTTTGCACCTTGGGCAAATGCGTTCCGACAAAATAGCTGCTGACGCGATTTTTCAGCTTTTTGGCCTTGCCGATGTAAATAATCGTGCCCGCCTTGTCTTTCATGATGTACACGCCCGGCTCCAGCGGCAGCTTTTTAATTTTTTCACTACACGACTGTTTGCTCATTTTGCCTCCGTTTTAGAAAAATATCCCGTCAAAAATTGACGGGATACTTGTGATGCGCTTTTTTGAATCGTTTATTCGGACAGCCCTTTTTCGATCAATTCGACCAGTGCGTCCACCGCTTTGTTTTCATCTACGCCGTCGGCAATGATGGTCACTTTCGTTCCCTTCACGATGCCCAGCGACAAAACGCCCAGCAGACTTTTCGCGTTAATTTTACGCTCTTCTTTTTCCACCCAGATCGAGCTTTTATATTCGTTGGCTTTTTGAATAAAAAATGTTGCGGGACGCGCATGCAGCCCGACATCATTGGTCACTGTAACCTCTTTGGAGTACACAGTCAATTCCCCCCAAAACTAAAATGATGAACTAATGATAGCTTAAAAGAACGTCCAAGTCAATAAAAAACGACCACTTTTGTCATTTGTTCCAAGTTTTCGAGAAAGAACCACCCGATTATTGGATTTTTTCAACACCGATTACCGTGCCTTTCAGCGAAAAAAGCTGTGAGGAAACGGTAAAAGACTTGCCGACGCCGACCGCCTCGCCCGCCGCGGTTCGCCGTGCGCCCTCGCTGCGATCCAGCGTTGCTTCCAGCACCACGGTATAAGTATATGCACTTTGGCTCTTTGCGGTGATCGTTTTGCCGTTTTGCAGCACCACCTGCTCGACAAAAGGCTCTTTTTGATACGAGATCAGCGTGCCCAGCGTTTTGTTTTTCTGGGTCAGCGCCTGCCCCTCAAAAAAGGGATCGCGCAGCAGCTGCCCGCTGACATTGTCAAAGCGCATGGTAATGCGGCATTTTTCTTTGACCACGGTTTGTTCGGTTGTCTGTTGAGCGGCTTTATCCGCTGTGGAAAAGCCCCAAAAACGCACTGCCGTCACAATAATCAGTAACAAAATCACGGCGATGACCGCCGCGTCAATCAATGACAGCTTTGAAAATAACTTTCCGTTTTTCATTGCCCCGCCACCTCCAAATCAATGACCCGCATGCTCCAGTTGACCTGTTCGTTGGCTACGGTAAAATGATTGCCGATGGCCAGCCGCTTTTTGCCGATAAAGGTGCCGCGGCTGCCGGTGGATTCGGTGGTACCGGTGACGACGATTTTCATGGTGGCGTAGCCGTCCACGGCCGCGCCGATCTCTTCGCCCGTTTCGCGGTTGCGCTCCCAGGCGATATAGGGCTGCCCCTCGACCGACTGCACCGTGCCGAACAGCACTCCGTCATTATTATACACCGTATCCCCCGCTTTCAACAGAGAAATATTGTTTTTTCCCGTATACTCCAACATCAGCGTGGCGGTGAAATCATAGCGCTGCGCCTGCGCCGTCTCGCCCGTCTGACTTTTGACCTGATCGCGGGTCAGTACAAAAACCGCGCCCGCCAGCGCCGCCAACAGCACCCCGACAATCAACAAATCCACCACGGGGATTTTTCCGAATAAACGGTATTTCTTTTCAGACATCCTGCCGCTCCTCTCCGATCCGCGCGCTCATGGCGCCCAACGTGATCATCATAATGCAAAAAAGATTATTGTTGTAAAAGATAAAATCGGTCAGCCCCTGCGCCAGCAACCCGATCCAGGCGGCACACAGTGCAATGCTCAGCCGCCGCGGCGTTGTGCGCCGTGCGGATTTGATTTGCGTATGCGCCGTGCGGAACAGAAAAACCAGCACCAGCAGCAAAATCAAAAGGCCGATGACCCCGCTTTCGCACATGGTCTGCAAATACAGATTGTGCGCATGGGGGGCGTCCTCCGCCAGCGTTAAGGCATACGGCTCGTAAATTTTCCGAAAAGCGGCGTCGCCGATGCCGATGCCGATCCACCAATATTTGGAAAGCATCGCCAGACACCCCTTCCAAATATTCACCCGATAGGCCGTGGAGGTATCGTCCAGATTGCCGATGCTCTGCACCCGTGCCAGCACATTTTCGGGCAAAAACAGGGGGCTGATCAGCAGCAATGCCACGCCGATCCACAGCAGGCGCCGATCGGTGCGCCACAGCATAATGAGTACGGCGATGACCAGCGCAATGTAACACCCGCGCGAATAAGTTAAAAACAAATTGCCCAGCAGCAGGGCGCTGCCCGCAAAGTAAAAAATCTTTTCCGCCCGCCGCTTGGCACAGCATGCCACGGTGATCGCAACGGGAAACATCAGTACCAAAAATTCACCGTATATGTTGGGATTTTCAAACGTGGCGGTCAGGCGCCCCAGCTGTTCGGAAAACAGCGTGGTATCCGTCCACTGGGTGGAAAGCGAACCGAACAAATACTGATACAGTCCGTACGCCCCCACTGCAAACGACAGCCCCGTCAAAATTTTCATGCCGCGCTCCATACGTCCTGGCCGACTGAGCAGAATGTACGCACAGGGCAGCATCGGCATCATGACAAACCGTATTCCGCCGCTGAGGACGCCGCTGCTGCCGCCGTACCCGATAAATGTATACAGCAGTACCACACCGGCCCACAGCGCCCAAAAAATCATCCCGTCCGTAATCACCGGCAGACGTTCCTTGCGGAAAATCAGCGCCGTCAGCGTCAGTGCCGCCGTCGCCAAGGCGCACAGCATGACCAACACCGTCGGCAAACACATCGCGCCCGCCGCCGTGATCCACAGCATCCAAAAGGCGACATCGGGAATTTTCATCAACAGCCCGAGCAATGCGGACGAACGGATAAAATCGCAAAAGCGGCTGTTGAAAAACCGTTCGGCGACCCGATCGATGCGCCGCGCGCCCGAACGTTCCCGTCCGAACCATGCGCCCAGGGCGCTGCTTGCCAAAAACCTGCCCAGCGCATTTTGCACCGCCCGCGCCGCACGAACCGTCACACTGCCGTCCAAAAAAGCTTTTACTCTTTGTCGCATGGCGCCCCCTCTTTTCCTTTTTTACGACGCATTTTTTTCAGCTCGCCCAGCTCCTCGGAGCGCAAGCACCACAATGCGCCGAAATACACCGCCGCACCGAGGGCAAGCGCGCACAGCGTCACGACCAAACTGCCGATCGTGCCGCGTCCCAGCCAAAGCTCGCCCAGACGGCGCACGCCGTAGGCCGTCGCGCCCATACAAAGCGCCGCCGCAAGCGTTTTCCCCAGAGAAATAAACAGACTTTTTTTGATCAGTCCCGTTTTGAAAATCAGGGCAAAAACCACCAGCACCAACGCCATAAACCAGCCGCTGATCACCGTCGCCCACGCCAGCAGACGATACTGAGAGAACTGCCCTACAAACCAAAACGAGCAGCCAAGGTTCAGCGCGATGCCGCCCACCGCCGCCACCATGGGCACCCAGGAGTTTTGCATGGAATAGAAAAACTTGTTTAAAATTTCCTGCGCGGACAGCGCCAACATACCCAGACAGTAAATTTGAAGGCACGCGGTCACCGCCGCCGTGTTTTCCGCCGTAAATGCGCCGCGCTGATACAGCAGTCGGATGATCGGCTCGCCGCAGGCGAACACAAACGCGGTAATCGGCAAAATAATCGCCGATACGGTTTTCAGCATTTGTCCGCCGATGTCCGCCGCGCCCGCGCGATTGCCGGCGGCAAAGTGACGGGACATTTCCGGAAAATACAGATTGGTCATGGCGCTGGCAAACACCGCCGCCAAAATAAAATACGCGTCATAGGCGTAGTTGAGCGTACTCAGCGCGCCCTCCCCCAGTCCCGAGGACAAATTGGTGGAGATCACGGTATTGATCGGCTGCGCCAGGGAGGAGACAAACAGCGGCAGCGTCAAAAGCAATACGCGCAGCATGTCCTTATCAAACAGCCGCCCGCCCGTGTGAAAGCGAAATCCGCGCCGAATGATAAAGGGCAGCAAAAAGACCAGCTGCAAGCTCCAGCCGACGGTAAAGGCCGCCGCCAGCCCCTCAATGCCGAAAAAGCGATTGAAAAACAGAAAATAGACAATCAGCGTCAAATTGGTAAACAGCGACACCAGCGCCGGCGCCGTAAACTCGCCGTACGACTGCAAAATGCCGATAAACACATACGCCGCCGTGGCAAACAAAATCACCGGTAAAATCATGCGGGTCATACGCATGGCCAGCGCCATCTGGGCGCCGTCAAACCCGGAGGCGACGATTTTTACATACAGCTTCGGGAAGCACATCCCCACCGCGCACAGCACCGCCGATAAAATCCCCGCAATGCTTAAAAAACGGCTGGCAAAGCGGTTGGCGCTGTCCTTGCCGTCCTTGGACAGCCGCTCGTTGAACACCGGAATAAAGGCGGAAACGATCGCCGTTCCGAGCGTTACGTCATATAAAGTCAGCGGCAGCTTGCTGACTGCCTGAAATACGGCCGCCTCGCTGCCCGTGCCGTAATAGGCGGACAAAAACATGCCGCGCACCATGCCCAGCACCTTTGTCAATAATATGCAAGCCACAATCAAAATGTATGTAGCCGCGCCTCTCTTTTTATTCATTGCAATTCCTCTGTTACTGTTTTTTAGCATATATTTTTTATCGCCGCGCTGCGGCGGGAAAATCATGATTATTGCTCTGTCGGCGGGAAGATCATTATTGTCGTGCTGTCAGCAAAAAAACATGATCGCCGCCCTGCAGCGAAAAAATCATCGGCTGCGCGGCATTTCCTCAAAAAGCAAAGCACCGTCTTTTTTTGGGCGCTGCGTTTTTTTCACCGCCCTTTTGCCGAGGAACTTTTTGGGGACGGTTTCGCTCGCAAAGGCTTGCTTTTTCCCGCTGCGCTTGTCGGATTTTTTTGCCCTGCCTGTTCTCGACGGCATACGCTCTCGTCCTGCCCGCGCTTGCAAAAGGAGCTTGTTTCCCCGCCAGCGTTTGCAAAAGGAGCTTTTTTAAGTTTGACCATTTTTAAAAGAGGTACTTTTTTGGCCGCCCTCGCCATGTGGGTCGTTTGGCCAAGGGATCGTGCCGCAGCCGTGCCCTGCACGGGCGGCAACAGCCGCAAAGGAGCGCAAAGCGATCCTTGCTGCGGCACTGCTGCCACAGCGGAAAAACCTCTGCCCTTTCAAAGCCGCTGCCCTGCCGCTCTTCCGAACAAAAATCTGCCGTTTTTCGGCGCTCGGTTTTCCTGCACGAGAAAAAAGGACAGCAGGCAAAAGT
>CAKRPM010000103.1 GCA_934378025.1 uncultured Eubacteriales bacterium
GTGACGCACAGCTCGGCGAACAGATCAGCAGTTTTTGGGAATCGTTCAGCCATGAGGTCAGAGCCTTTGTATCCACCTTCGTGGATGACTACACTTCCGTCGGCGGTTCGTCCGAAAATGAACGCGCCATCAGTGTATGGGTCGGTACCGGTCGTGACCAGGCCATTTCACTGAAAACCATTACGGATAACTACTTTACGCCGAACACCGGTATTACGGTCAATATTTCCTTGGTACCGCTGTCGGTACTGTCCAAGGCGATTATTGCGGGGAAAGGCCCGAATGTTGCGTTGCACGTTTCCAGAACCGAGCCGATCAACCTCGGCATCCGCGGTGCGCTGGTGGATATTCAGGATATGCCCGGATATCAGGAAGTGCTCAGCCGCTTCTCAACGCATGCCATGGCGCCCTATACCTTTAAATCGACCCTGGAAGACGGTACGGTTTACAACAAAACTTTCGGTTTGCCCGAAACACAGAACTTCGAAATGATGTTCTACCGCACCGATATTTTTGAAGAGTTGGGCATTAAAGCTCCGAACACTTGGGACGAATTTGATGAAATTTTGCCGGTCATTCAGTCCAACAACATGACGGTCGGTCTGAAGGTTGTCGGCAATACGCTCAATGCGGGCGGCGGTTTGTTCTATACCTTGATTCAGCAGAAAAACGGTCAAATCTTTACAGAGGACGGTTCGCAAACTTGCTTTACCGATCAAATTGCGGTAGACGCATTTACCAAGTGGACGGACTATTACAGAATGTATGATTTCCCGTTGACCTACAGCTTCTATACACGTTTCCGTAACGGTGAAATGCCGCTGGGAATTCAACCGTATTCCACGGCGACCTTTATTGATAACTCCGCACCGGAGCTGCGCGGATTGTGGGCCATGGCGCCCATCCCCGGCACCAAGGATGAAAAAACAGGGGAAATCAATCGTTCGGAGGAATCCTCCGGTTTGACGGCAAGTATCATTATTAAGAGTATTGCCAAAACCGAGGAAAAGAGAAATCAGGAAGAAAGCGATTCTTGGGAGTTTATTAAATGGTGGACAACGGCGGATGTTGCTGCCGAGTACGGTAAACGCGTTGAAATGGCAATCGGTTCCGTGGCACGTTACACCACGGCTAACCTGGAGGCCTTTGAGATGATCGGATGGGATCATGACGATGCTGTGGCGATCAAAGCACAGCGCGAGTACGTACAGGAAATTCCGGAGGTTGTCGGCGGTTATTACGTTGCGCGTATGGTCAACAATGCGTTCCGTTCCGTTACCAATAATAATACCAACCAACGTGAGATGCTGTTCTATTATAACGATCAGATCAATAACGAGATTTCAAGAAAACGGAAAGAGTATCACTTTTCGGTAGTAGAGGAGGCTGAGAAATAATGGCAAAGAATGCCGCTTTAAATTCTAAAGAAAAAGAATTAGAGCTTCTTAAAAAGAAAAAATTGTCCTTCTCCGATAAGTGTGCTTTAAACTGGCAACAAATGAAGGATGGCTATTGGAACTACATTCTGATGGCGCCGTTTCTGATCTTTTTCACCTTGTTTACGATTATTCCGGTTGTGTCCTGTATGGTTTTGTCGTTCACCAGATACGACATTATCAATTCGCCGATTTTTATCGGTTGGGATAACTACTTGAGAATGTTTTTGGAGGACGACGTATTCTTAATCGCACTGAAAAATACCATTCAGTTTGCGATTATTACCGGCCCGGTCGGCTATATGCTGTGCTTCGTTTTTGCATGGTTTATCAATGACTTGCCGCCGTTCGGCCGTGCGTTCTTTACGGTGCTGTTTTACGCGCCGACGCTGGCGAATATCTACTTTATTTTCCAGTATGTATTTTCCGGCGATATGTACGGTTTGCTCAACTCCGTTTTGATTCAGTTGAACGTTATCAGCGAACCGATACAGTGGTTGCAGGATACCAACTATATGATGACCATATTGATTATCGTACAGTTGTGGTGCAGCTTGGGTACCGGATTCTTGGCCTTGGTTGCCGGCTTGCAGAGTTTGGATCCGGCACTGAACGAGGCGGGCGCCATCGACGGCGTGCGCAACCGTTTCCAAGAGTTGATTTACATTATCTTGCCGCAAATGGGACCGTCGTTGATGTTTAGCGCGGTTATGCAGATTTCGCAGGCTTTCGCGGTCGGCGCGGTATCCGAACAGCTGCTCGGTTTCCCGTCTATCGACTATGCGGGTCACACCATCGTGCTGCACATCAAAGACTTTGCGCATACGCGTTTTGAAATGGGCTATGCGGCGGCGCTGTCGGTGATACTGTTTGCCATGATGCTTGGGTTTAAGGGCATTGTCAATGTACTGCTCAAGCGCTATTCTGACGAGTAAGGGGGGAAGAAAATATGTCGAAACTCAGAAAAAATAAAGTTGCCATTGCCGGCGACATTACTACATTTTTGCTGCTGTTGATTTACGGCTTATTGATGTCCCTCCCGCTGATCTATGCGGTATTGCAGGCATTTAAACCGTACAATGAGCTCTTCATTTTCCCGCCGCGCTTTTTTGTGAAAAGCCCGACATTGTCAAACTTCTCTCAGTTGTTTGACTTGACATCCTCTTCATGGGTGGCCTTTTCCAGATACGTATTTAACTCGATTTTAAATACGGTTGTCGGTACGATCATTCATATTTTGGCGGCGGCCATGTGCGCGTATCCTTTGGCCAAAAACAGATTTCCCGGCAAAAAAATCATCTTTAAGGTGGTTGTTTGGGCGTTGCTGTTTAATACGGCCGTATTGGAAGTTCCGACCTATCTGGTCATGGCAAACCTCGGGATTGTGGATACATATCTTGCCTACTGGTTGCCCGAAATCGGCGCGACAATGGGTGTGTTCTTGTTAAAGCAGAATATGGACACCATACCCAATGCCATGTTGGAGGCCTGTCGGATCGACGGCGCCAACGAATGGACGATTTTGTGGAACGTCGTAATGCCGGCGGTAAAACCCGCGTGGTTGACGCTTGCCATCTTCGCTTTCCAGAGAAACTGGAACGCTACCTCTTCTTCCTATATTTATACGGAAACACTTAAGACCTTGCCGGCAGCACTCAGTCAGATTACGGCGGTCGGCAGTGTCAGCCGTGCCGGTGAGGCGTATGCCGCTTCTGTAATCATGATGATACCGGCCATTATCTTCTTTATCATTGCGCAGGGCAACACGGTGAAAACCATGTCCCATGCCGGTATTAAGGGTTAAGGAGGGAGCAGCCATGAAAAGAAATTTTAAAAGAGTTTTCACGATTGTTTTCTCTGTCCTTTTGATGTCCGTGGTTTTGATGACAAGTGCGTACGCTTATGTACCGTACACGGCGTATAATTTCGATTATTACGGCGACATCGTATCCGGTCCTGCCGGTTATGTACCCGAAAAGGTATTGTTCGGCGCGGATATGGGACTGGACGAATTGACCAACCCGACCGATATGTATGTAACTAAGGATAATCGTGTCTACATTGTTGATCACGATACCACCAGTACATACGCCCGTGTTGTGATTTTGGACGAAAATTTAAAACTGATTAAAATTATTGATAAGTTTTACGGTACGGACGGTAAAGCATTGACCGTCAATAACCTGATGGGTGTTTGTGTGGATGATGACGGATATATTTATCTGTGCGATCCGGACAATTTCCGTATTTTGAAAATCAATCAAAGCGGCAAAACCGTGTTGACATACGGTGCGCCTCCGCAGGAATATGTGACCGATTCCTTTACCTATCGTCCGCAAAAGCTGGCCATCGGTATTAACGGTTCCATCTATGTATTGTCGCAAGGCTGTACAGACGGTATTTTGGAATTTGATACCAAAGGCGTGTTCGTTCGTTTCTTCGGTGCGCCGGAGGTTGAGCTGAGCGTTTCGGATTACATCAATATTTATTGGAGAAATATTTACCGTGTATTCGGCGGCGATCAGGTAGATGCCTACTTTGCCACCTACGTACCCAGTGAGTTTTCCAATTTGACGGTTGATGAAAACGGCTTCGTTTTCACCATGGTAGCCGCCAACGAAAGTTCGACGGAAGAGCTTTATAAGTTAAACTTCATCGGCACCAATATTTTGGATCCGGACCAAAAGAGTACGAAAAAGAAAACGACGGCACTGTCCGCCAACTACGGCGACTTGATTACGCGTAGTACCATCGGTGAGGGCAATACTTTCGCGGATGTCTGCACGGATTCCGACGGATTCTTCTCCTTGCTGGATAATAACCTCGGTAAGGTCTTTGAGTACGACAAAGAAGGAAACCTGATCTTTGTGTACGGTAACAAAGGAAACGAGGCCAATCAAATTCAGGCCGGCCTGTTGGATTTCCCGTCCGCGATTGCAAAGCTGAACGACCGCACATTGGTGTTGGACGGCAGTACGGGCGCGATTACCGTATATAAGCTGTCCGATTACGGAAAACAGTTGCATCAAGCGGTGAATTTGTACAATTTGGGCAAATATGAAGAATCCAGAACACCGTGGAACAATGTTTTGAAATATGACGCCAACTCCGAGTTGGCACACATCGGCTTAGGAAAGGTATATTACTTGCAGGGTGAATATAAAGAAGCGCTTGCCGAATTTAAACTCGGCAATGACCGCAACAATTATTCCAGAACCTACAAGCTGTACCGTGACGAGGTAATTCGTGCGAATTTCGGCTGGGTGATCACGATTATCGTACTGTTGATCATTTTGCTGGTCGTAAATAAAAAATTCGGGAAACGAATCAGAGCCGCTATAAAAAGTAAACGGAAAGGGGTGAGCGCGGATGAATAAGTTCTTTGAAAAAACACGCGATTTCTGCGTGAATTTGTATCATCGTGAAAAGAACAAGAAAAACCCGCTTCTGATGCTCACTCATCCGATCGATACCGTTGAGGAAATGAAGGAAAAACGAAACGGATCGGTATTCTGGGCCACCGTGATTTTGCTGCTGTATACTGTGGCAGAACTGATTGAATCGGTTGCCGGAGGCTTTTTGTTCAATACGGCGAAGCTGGAAGACTTCAACATTTTCTATGTGCTGTTGCGCTCGCTGTTTCTGGTGCTGTTGTTTGTTATCGGCAACTGGTCACTGTGTACGTTGCTGGACGGCGAAGGCAGAATGATTGACATTTATGTATATACTTGCTATTGTCTGCCGCCGCTGATCGCCTATAAGATTATCGCAACGATTCTGTCGCATGTTGTGACGGCGGACGAATATGTCTTTGTCACGATGCTGTACACCTG
>CAKRPM010000104.1 GCA_934378025.1 uncultured Eubacteriales bacterium
AAGCGCTGTAAAAAATCGGCCGCTTTTTGCGGACATCTGTACCCCCAATCATACCCATGACGACTTTTGCCGTCGTGCATTGGCTGAAGGACTGCCCGTATACTGCGAAAAGCCGATGACCGGCGAATTTGAAAGTGCTGCCGCACTGTGCCGCGCGGCGGCGCAAACCGATTTGCCGACCGCCGTTGCATTCAACTACCGTTTTTTGCCGAACGTTCAAATGCTGCGCAACATGCTGAAAGAACAAAAGATCGGCAATATCCTATATTATAAAGCCTCATTTTTGCATGATTCGTATGTTCTTCCCCGCCCGAAAAGCTGGAAAACCGAAGCGGCGGGCGGCGGCGCGATGACCGATCTGGGGATTCATATTTTGGATTTGTGCACACACATCTTCGGCAGCGGGCATGTCGCCGAATGTCAAAAAAAGACCTTTTTTCCGCAACGAACCGAAAGCAATGAATATGCGCGTCTGACCGTTGACCATGAAACATTTAACGGTTATTTGGAAATTTCCCGCGTCAGCGCCGGAAAAAGCGCGCAAAGCGGCATCGAAGTATTCGGCGATAAGGGAAGTCTGACCCTGTTTTTCGATCAACCGCGCGATTTGCTCTGGTATGATATGCGCGACACGCATATATTTCACCCGACAAGCGAGCTGCTTTCCTTTTTGCATTATCCCGCGGCGCGGGAAGATATCGGCATGTTTTACGGAACGCACCGCGCAAGCCTGTATGCCTTTTATAATTGGGTCAAAACCGGGCAGCGCCATCCGCTGAGCGCCACCTTTTCGCAAGCGCTGGAAGCGGAGCGACTGCTTCAGGAGGCCTTTTCTCTTTCCGAAAACCGTTAATATTTCACTGCCAGGCAATAGGCGATATCATCGGGCGCCTTGATCTGTTTCCCGGTCGCATTATTATAATCCGAAAACAGCTGCCCGCTTGCCTCTTCTCCCGACAAATGCTCATAAATCTGCATATCATTTTCCGCCAATACCCGCGCAATTTCTGCCGGCATATACTTTGCCTGCATCCTTTCCCCCGCGGCGGCCGCCAATCGGCGGGTATGCTCTTGAGAGATGGTTTCCGATCTCATCGGATAATCAAAAACGACGGCGCTGCCCCGCTTCATCGAAGCGCCGAGCGTTCGCAGCAAATGAAAAAAATCATCGCTTTTTAAATAGTAGCTCAACCCCAACAGACTGCAAAGCGTTTTTTCGGAAAAGTCTATTGCTTTGCAGAAATCGCTGTCACAGGAAAAATCCGCACGAATATAGCGAACGCCGGCATCGGATATGCCGGCGTTTTTTAATCGCCGAATTTTATCATCGATCATTTCGCCGCGATCGATCTCAAAGCACCGCAAATCGGGATGCCGATATGCCTCCGCGTCATATCCGGCGGCCAGCGCAACATATTGCCGCAGCCCCAACCGTTTTTCCGATTCTATGGCTCGATGGGTAAAGGCGCTTCTTGCCAGCACAGACGGAGCCAGCTGACGCTCCACAATCCATTCCAGCGCCGCCGCGTCATCCCCCGCAAAGTCAGCGGCAAAAAAAGCAATGCCGTCTGTCAGGCTTTTTGCTATTTTTAAATATTCCTCATCGCTCAGCAATCGCCGCGACAAATCATCCTTATAAATTTTTCGACCGTCTCCCAAATTATAATATGCCTTAACAAAGCAACACATCAACGCCGTTAAATTTTTTTCCATTTTTAAATCCCCTTTCACAAATCTGTTTTACATATTTAATACACCTGCCGTTTTTGAAAAACAAGACTTGTTTTTCGGGCGTTTTTGTGGTAATATAAAAATGAAATAATTCCTCCCCTTTTTTTAAAAAATTCGGGAGGAATTGTTCTATCAAACAAAAAAATAAGGAATCCTGTCCCTTTCAATCGTATAATAAGTGAAAGGGTCAGACGTGACCCCTCAAAAGACGGAGGAAACAACATGGATAACGGTGCAAGTAGCTACCGCCGTTTTCTGGATGGTGACGAGAGTGCCTTTGACGACATAATGAAGCAGCTGTTTCACAGTCTTGTCTTCTTTATCGACCGCTACGTTCACGATGTACACGCCGCCGAGGATATTGCAATGGATACCTTTGCGGATTTAATCGTCCACCGCCATCGATACAATTTTAAAGTGACGCTGAAAACATATCTGTTTATGCTCGGCAGAAGCCGCGCCCTGGATTACCTGAAGCATCGGCGTATTCGGCCGACCACGGCGCTCTCCGAAGCGGAGCAAATCCCGGATGAAATGCTTTTGGAAGAAATTGTACTGGCGGATGAACGCAAACGCATTGTAAACGCTGCCCTCGAGAAGCTCAGCGACGACATGCGTGAGGCAGTACATCTGATCTACTTTGAACAGCTCAGCTATGAAGAAGCGGCCAAAGTAATGCGCAAGAACCGTAAACAGGTGGATAATCTTCTTTATCGTGCCAAAAAGGAACTTCGCACTATTCTTGAAAAGGATGGTGAGCGGATTATATGAAAGAACTCAATGAATACAAAGCGGAGATTTTTCGACGCAGTCAAGCAAGAATTGCCGCCCGCCGAAAGATGAGGCAACGCATCCTGCTCGGCAGCTCGGTGGTGTGCATTTGCGTGCTGGTTTCACTCTCCGTATTTTTGCAAAGAAAGCCCCATGAAACGGAGAATTGGATGACCAACGGCTGCTCCGCCCAAAACGACAATGGCAGTTGCTCAGGCGCTTACGTCACCATTCAACAAGGAGAAAAGACTTCCACGCAAACCGACCCGCAACGCGTTCGGCAGATGCTTTCCATCCTGTACGGATCAGATGCGGAAAAAAAATCAGCCGGATCCGACAATGCGGAAAACAATGGTGCCGCAAAAGATACCGGCGACTTTTATTCCGGTTCGGAGCAAGAAATCGCCGTCAGCTTTGACTTTGAAGATGAAAACGGGCAGCACATTCATTTTACACTGCAAGGCAACGTTGTGCGCGATGAAGCGGGTGAGGAAACCGTTTTATCCGAGTCGGCACTGTCCGAGCTGCAGCAATTGATGAAATAAGCGCAAAAACATACTACAAAAGATGAGGGGATTATTATGAAAAATATTTTACCGTTTTTACTCAGTTTTCTGTTATTAGGCGGACTGACCGCCTGCACCAAAAGCGTTTCCGAAAACAAACCTCAAACCTACACCGACAGCCATCACCAGACCGCCGCGCAGGCGCAAACGGTTACCGATCCGACCGTCATTGACTGCGGCAACACGCTCACCACGCTCTATATCGGCGACAAACAGTATACCTTTATGGGCGGCTGCTCCGTAACGCTGACGGACATTTTAACCAACCTGGACTACGATCCCGACAAGATGTGCAAATGCCTGCCCGAATATACGGTGGATACCGAATACGGAAAAGGCTACGGCATCAGTCTCAACGGCAATGAGGGCTATGCCCGCTGCGGCGATGCGCAGGCGGATCTGACCCAAGAGCAAGTGCAAAAAATATCCGAAATTATCAGCACCGTTCAACGTGACGACTTTGACGATCTTCTTGAAAAAAAATAAGGAGCACCGAATAATGAAAAAGAAACGCTGGATTTGGATTTCCTGTGCGGCTGTACTGGTTGTTTTGATCGTTTTATTTGTCCCGTTCTCCGTTCAATCGTATGACGACGGCGGCACACGGCAATACACCTCGCTGACCTACCGAATTATGAAATGGAACCATTTGATGGATCAGGGGCGCTATCAAGGCACTACCGTCTACTGGTTTCCCGACAATCGAAAAAGTTGTCAAGAGCTTTGGGACAAGGAAAAAGCCGCTGTCCAAAAGACTCTGACCGCCACAATTGACTCTCGAAAAAACGGCGTTGTTACCCTAACGCCCGTCCATCAAGAGGATCAGGCATTGTTCGGAAAGCAAATGAAGCTTTCGGAAAGTCGGCTGGCGGGCATCGGCGATCAAAAGACCCGTTCCATCGAAATTACCTACATGGGTACCGAAGAAAAAGACGGAAAGCTTCTGCCGAACGTAACCGCCTGGCGCTCGCTGCCCGATCAACGCGGCACCGATTACACCGAAACTTGGCTGGATGCTTCCAAGGCGGAAAGCGCCGAGGATGATTACCTCGCCGATATCAAAATTACAGCCATTTACGATAATTGCTTTTTTGCCGAAACTGTCATTCCCTCCCCCTATGAAATCAAGATCAACGGCACCCTTTCAAGCGAATGGTGCTGTGGAGATCAAGTGATTTGCACCAACAAAAACGTTCGCATCGACACGCAAAGCCACCGCATTGAAGCCGATATGCTGACCATCGCCGCCAGTACGTTTACCCCCGATCCCAACGCGTGTTATAAGCCGGTGATTTATCTCTATCCCACCCAAAAGACCGATGTTTCCGTTTCGCTTCAGCTCAACGGTGCGCTCAGCTGCACCTACCCGGCCTACGGCGACGGCTGGTCCGTTACGGCGTTGCCCGACGGCACCTTGATCGACCGAAGCGGTCAAAGCTACAACTATCTGTACTGGGAGGGAAACATCCAAACAAACTTTGATTTTTCCAAAGGCTTTTGCGTTCCCGGGAAGGACACCGCGGCATTTCTTGAGACAGCCCTGGCAAAACTCGGACTTTCCCGTAAAGAAGCCAATGAATTTATCGTGTACTGGTTACCGCTGATGCAGGATCATCCGTACAACATCATTTCATTTCAAAATGAGGCCTATACCGACGCGGCCAAGCTGACCGTCTCCCCCGCTCCCGATACGCTGATTCGGGTATTTATGACGTTTAAACCGACCGCGAAAGCCGTGCAGCTGCCGCCGCAAACACTCACCGCACCGAAACGCAGCGGTTTTACCGTTGTGGAATGGGGCGGCACACAAATTCCATCGTAAAAAACGATATGCACCTTCAAAAGTGTCTGACCTTTTGAAGGTGCATATTTTTTATGGATCAAACACAAAAAGGAATGTGCCCGCCCATTTACCTTTTATAACACGAATGAACCCTTTTCCTTTCCGTTTACGGCGAAGGAAAAGAATGTTCCCTTGCCGATCGCCGCAAAATACCCGCTTTTTTGATATTCTTCGGCATACTCCTTTTCAATTTTTTCCAGTGTTTCCCGCAGCTGCAGCATCGCTGCCAGCTCATGCTTGCAATGACAGCTGCAAAAGCAACTGCACACCAAATTTTCAATTTGTCCGTTGCGGTATTCAAATTCTACCTCGTAGCCTTCGCGCCCCTCAACAACAGCCGGACCG